>NZ_JACJDU010000069.1:0-15840 GCF_014163715.1 Shewanella sp. SR44-4
CGGTTTACGTTTCGCTATCCGTGAAGGTGGCCGTACAGTTGGTGCAGGTGTTGTAGCTAAAATTATCGCGTAATAGCGAGTTTAGTGAACACTAAAAAAGGAAGCTTAGGCTTCCTTTTTTATTTTTAGGGTGAGGTTAGTAACAAAAATCGATTTTTGATTGATTTATTGCTCTTACTTTGCCTGTATTGTTGCGAATAAAGCTGAATAAGAATACAATCTATGGCCGATTTTTGACCCTGTGCTTATGCATTTTCTGGGAAAGTTCGGAAATGCGGATTTGGTAAATATGTTGTTTACCAAGCTAAGCCCAGGTCGTAGTGAGTAACGGAATTAACCGATGACAACAAATACTGAAAACCAGAGTAATTCTTTGGATATCGTTAAGTGGGGCATAGCTGCATTGCTAATTGCTACTGCTGTTATAGGCAATCAATTTTATGCAGACGCTAATGTTGTAGCTCGTGTTGCTGGGGTAATTATTGCCTTCGCTATTGCAGGCATCATTGCACTGCAGACAAGCAAGGGTAAGCAGGCACAATCTTTTGCTAGAGAAGCCCATATTGAAGTGCGTAAAGTCGTTTGGCCAACTCGCCAAGAGGCGCTAAACACTACCTTTATAGTACTTGCAGCTACTGCAGTAATGGCATTAATCCTTTGGGGATTAGATGCTATATTGTTACGAGTAGTCAATTTAATTACTGGCGTATAGGCATCTGAAAATGACTGAAGTTACAGAAGCGAAAAAAAGATGGTATGTGATCCAAGCCTTTTCGGGCTATGAAGGCCGTGTACTTAAAACACTGCTTGAACATATCAAAATGCACAATATGGAAGAATACTTCGGTGAGATTTTAGTTCCTACCGAAGAAGTTGTTGAAATGCGTGCAGGTCAACGTCGTAAGAGTGAGCGTAAGTTTTTCCCTGGTTATGTATTAGTCCAGATGGAAATGAACGACGATAGCTGGCACTTAGTCAAAAGTATTCCACGTGTAATGGGCTTTATTGGTGGTACATCAGATCGCCCTGCACCGATTTCTGACAAGGAAGCTGACGCTATTCTTCAACGCCTTCAAGACACTGTTGAATCACCAACTCATCGTATTATGTACGAGCCAGGTGAAGTTGTCCGTGTTTGTGACGGTCCATTTGCTGACTTTAACGGTACTATTGAAGAAGTCGATTATGAAAAGAACCGTATTAAAGTTTCGGTGATGATTTTCGGTCGTTCAACACCAGTAGAATTAGATTTTAATCAAGTTGAAAAAAGCTGATTAAAATAACTACAAAATAAACATTGTTTGCGGGTGCGTATTTTTATATAATTCGCACCCGTTGTTTTCAGGGGAGCGTATTGGCATGTCGCCAACATGCGTTTGAACCCAAATTGAGGAAATGTCGACATGGCAAAGAAAATTGAAGCTTATATTAAGCTACAAGTAGCAGCTGGCGCTGCAAACCCGTCTCCACCAGTTGGACCTGCTTTAGGTCAAAAAGGTGTGAACATCATGGAATTCTGTAAAGCATTCAACGCTCGTACTGAAAAGTTCGAAAAAGGTATGCCAATTCCTGTTGTTATCACTGTATATAATGACCGTTCTTTCACTTTTGAAACTAAGACTCCACCTGCATCTTTCTTACTGCTTAAAGCAGTTGGTCTGAAATCAGGTTCTGGCCGTCCTAATACTCAAAAAGTAGGTACTATCAAGCGTAGCGCAGTTCAGGAAATTGCTGAAACTAAAGCTGCTGATATGACTGGTGCTGATATTGAAGCGATGACTCGCTCAATTGAAGGTACTGCACGTTCAATGGGTTTGGTAGTAGAGGATTAATATAATGGCAAAGCTAACTAAGCGTGCTCGCGTTATCCGCGAAAAAGTTGATGCAACAAAATTGTATGACATCAACGAAGCCGTAGTACTTTTACAAGAATTAGCGACTGCTAAATTTGTTGAGAGTGTTGACGTAGCTGTTAATCTAGGTATCGATCCTCGTAAATCAGATCAAAACGTGCGTGGTGCTACTGTACTTCCACATGGTACTGGTCGTGATGTTCGTGTTGCTGTATTCACACAAGGTGCAAACGCTGAAGCTGCTATCGCTGCTGGCGCTGAACTAGTGGGTATGGAAGATTTAGCTGAAAAAGTTAAAGCTGGCGAAATGAACTTTGACGTTGTTATCGCATCTCCAGATGCAATGCGCGTTGTTGGTATGTTAGGTCAAATCTTAGGCCCACGTGGTTTAATGCCTAACCCTAAAACTGGTACAGTAACGCCAAACGTTGCTGAAGCAGTTAAGAATGCCAAAGCGGGTCAAGTTCGTTACAGAAACGACAAAAACGGCATTATTCATACAACTATCGGTAAAGTAACTTTTACAACTGAGCAGTTGAGAGAAAACTTAGAATCGTTAGTGTCAGCACTGAAAAAGGCTAAGCCTGCAGTTGCTAAAGGCATTTACGTGAAAAAGATTAGCATCTCTACCACTATGGGTGCAGGTGTTGCTATCGACCAGAGTTCTCTGGAAGAAGCGAAGTAATATACAAAGCGCGCGTATTAGTCTATAATGCGCGCACTTTGTGGGTTGAAGCCGCTTTTATGCATTAGTTTTTAAATTTTTGCATATTAGAGTTGGTTTCCGTCCAAGACCGCAGGTGTTAATCGTAAGATTAACTTAATTTCCAGCGTAGACGGTGTCAGGCCCCAGCTAAATTTTTTTACTGGAAAATCTGCACCGTAAGTAATTAAACACATAAGTGTTTAATTTGGTAAATACTAGGGAAAATTCCCTAGGTAGAATCCAGGAGTAAAGCCAATGGCATTAAGACTCGAAGACAAACAGGCAATTGTTGCTGAAGTCAACGAAGCTGCCAAAGGTGCACTTTCTGCAGTTGTTGCCGATTCACGTGGCGTAACTGTAGGTGCTATGACCGGTCTGCGTAAAGCTGCTCGCGAAAATGGTGTATTTGTACGTGTAGTACGTAACACCCTTGCTCGTCGTGCAGTTCAAGGTACAGCTTTTGAGTGCCTAGCAGAAACGTTCACTGGCCCAACTTTAATAGCTTTCTCTAACGAGCATCCAGGTGCTGCAGCGCGTCTTTTAAAAGACTTCGCTAAGGGTCAAGCAAAATTTGAAGTTAAAGGTGCAGCTTTCGAAGGGATGTTTATCCCTGCAGCTGATATTGATCGTTTAGCGAAACTACCAACATACGAAGAAGCACTAGCTCAGTTGATGATGACTATGAAAGAAGCATCTGCTGGCAAGTTCGTTCGTACATTGGCCGCCCTTCGCGATCAAAAACAAGACGCCGCTTAGTTTTAGGCTGGCAGCTTAATAAAATTGAATTCAGAACAATAGGAAATATTTCTAATGTCTATCACTAAAGACCAAATGTTAGAAGCTTTTGCAGCAATGTCTGTAATGGAAGTAGTTGAACTAATCGAAGCTATGGAAGAGAAATTCGGCGTTTCTGCTGCTGCTGCAGTAGTTTCAGGCGGCGGCGATGCTGTTGTTGCTGAAGAGCAAACAGAATTTGACGTAGTACTTACTTCATTCGGCGAAAACAAAGTAGCTGTTATTAAAGCTCTTCGTAGCGCTACAGGTTTAGGCCTGAAAGAAGCTAAGACTATGGCTGAATCTTCTCCAATCGCAGTTAAAGAAGCTGTGTCTAAAGAAGAAGCTGCAACTCTTAAAGCTGATCTAGAAGCCGCTGGTGCTTCTGTTGAAGTTAAGTAAGCTATAATTTAGCTTGCATCACCCAAGTGATTGGGTGAAGGCTGACGGTTTTTTAACCGTTGGCCTTTTTTGCGCTTTATGCGCAGGCGATTTTTTTCACCTTTTGTCGCCAGTTTTAACAGTCCCTAGCAGAGATTACTGGTTAGGTTCTTGTCAACAAGGGTGATAGGCAAACGTGCTGATTTAATTAATATTAATTTCAGTCTTGGTCACATCTCGTAAGCAGAGGAAACCCATGGTTTACTCCTATTCTGAAAAGAAGCGTATTCGCAAAGACTTTGGTAAGCGTCCAAAAGTTTTGGACATCCCTTATTTATTGTCTATCCAGTTAGACTCTTTTAAGAAGTTCACCGATCATGACCCTACGGGTGAGCGTGGCTTAGAAGCCGCATTCCGTAGCGTTTTTCCTATCAAGAGCTTTTCTGGCTATTCTGAGCTGCAATATGTCAGCTACAAGCTAGGTGAGCCAGTTTTTGATGTGAAAGAATGTCAGATCCGCGGTGTAACTTATTCGGCACCACTACGCGTTAAATTACGCATGGTGTTGTTTGACCGTGAAGCTGCTGCTGGCACTGTTAAAGACATTAAAGAGCAAGAAGTCTACATGGGTGATATTCCTATGATGACGAATAACGGTACTTTCGTTATTAACGGTACTGAGCGTGTAATCGTGTCTCAGTTACACCGTTCTCCAGGTGTGTTCTTTGATCATGACCGTGGTAAAACCCACTCTTCTGGTAAGGTGCTGTATAACGCACGTATTATTCCTTACCGTGGTTCATGGCTTGACTTTGAATTTGATCCTAAAGATGCTCTATTCGTTCGTATCGACCGTCGTCGTAAATTACCGGCAACGATCATTTTACGTGCGCTTGAATATTCTACTCAAGATATCCTCGATTTATTCTTCGAGCGTATTGAGTTTAAGATTAAAAAAGAATCATTAGTCATGGCACTTGTGCCTGACCGCCTACGTGGTGAAACTGCTGGCTATGACATTAAAGATGCTGAAGGCGCTTTATTGGTTGAAGCTGGTCGTCGCATTACTGCACGTCACATTAAGCAACTTGAGAAAACCAACACTACTGAACTAGAAGTGCCAGTAGATTATATTGTTGGTAAGTATGCTGCTCAAGACTACATCGATGAAGATACCGGTGAAGTGTTAGTGACTGCAAACAGCGAGATTACCTTAGAAGATTTAGCTAAGCTATCACTTGCTGGTATTAAGAATATTGATACATTATTTATCAATGATCTTGATCACGGTGCTTACATTGCTGACACATTACGAATTGATTCAACAACTAACCGCTTAGAAGCGCTAGTTGAAATCTATCGTATGATGCGTCCAGGTGAGCCACCAACCAAAGATGCAGCTGAAGGTTTATTCCAAAACCTATTCTTTAGTGAAGAACGTTATGACTTATCTAAAGTAGGTCGTATGAAGTTCAACCGTCGTCTTGAGATTGCTGAAGACGAAGGTAACGGTGTGTTGTCTAAAGAAGACATCGTATCTGTTATGAAGAAAATCATCGAAATCCGTAACGGTTATGATGAAGTCGACGATATTGACCACTTAGGTAACCGTCGTATTCGTAGCGTTGGTGAAATGGCTGAAAACCAGTTCCGTGTTGGTTTAGTCCGTGTTGAGCGTGCTGTTCGTGAACGTCTATCTTTAGGCGATTTAAACGAGCTTATGCCACAAGACTTAATTAACGCTAAGCCAATTTCTGCGGCAGTGAAAGAATTCTTTGGTTCTTCACAGTTGTCACAGTTTATGGATCAAAACAACCCGCTATCTGAAGTAACGCATAAGCGTCGTATTTCTGCGCTTGGCCCAGGTGGTTTGACTCGTGAGCGTGCTGGTTTCGAAGTTCGTGACGTACATCCAACTCACTACGGTCGTTTATGTCCAATTGAGACCCCTGAAGGTCCAAACATTGGTCTAATCAACTCGTTAGCAAGTTTTGCACGTACTAACTCTTACGGCTTCTTAGAAACACCTTACCGCAAAGTGGTTGATGGTGTGATTACTGATGATGTTGAATACTTATCAGCAATCGAAGAAGGTCGTTACGTTATTGCTCAGGCTAACATCGAAGTTGATGCTGATGGCCGTATGGCAGAAGAACAAATTGCTTGTCGTCACAAAGGTGAATCTACCTTTATGCGCGCAGCTGATGTTCAGTATATGGACGTATCTCCACAACAGATTATTTCTGTTGCAGCATCATTAATTCCGTTCTTAGAACACGATGATGCTAACCGCGCATTGATGGGTGCAAACATGCAACGTCAAGCAGTACCAACTTTACGTGCTGATAAGCCGTTAGTCGGAACGGGTATTGAACGTACTCTTGCTGTTGACTCTGGTGTGGTTGTAGCTGCTAAACGTGGCGGTGTGGTTGATTATGTTGATGCTAGCCGTATCGTAGTTAAAGTAAATGAAGATGAGCTACACGCAGGTGAAGCCGGCATCGACATTTATAACCTAACTAAATATACCCGTTCAAACCAAAACACTTGTATTAACCAACGTCCTTGTTGTTCTGTTGGTGAGCCAGTGGTTCGTGGTGACGTATTGGCAGATGGTCCATCTACCGATTTAGGTGATTTGGCGCTTGGTCAGAACATGCGTATCGCGTTCATGCCTTGGAACGGTTATAACTTCGAAGATTCGATCTTAATTTCTGAGCGCGTAGCGCAAGAAGATCGTTTCACTACTATCCATATCCAAGAGCTTTCTTGTATTGCTCGTGATACTAAATTGGGTAGCGAAGAAATCACTGCTGATATTCCAAACGTAGGTGAGTCTGCTTTATCTAAATTAGATGAATCAGGTATCGTTTATATTGGTGCAGAAGTGAAGGGTGGCGACATTCTAGTGGGTAAAGTGACACCTAAGGGTGAAACACAGTTAACCCCTGAAGAGAAACTACTCCGAGCTATTTTTGGTGAAAAAGCTTCTGACGTTAAGGACAGCTCATTACGTGTTCCTAACTCAGTTAAAGGCACCATCATCGACGTACAGGTATTTACCCGTGACGGCGTTGAGAAAGACAAACGTGCGCTTGAAATTGAAGACATGCATGTTCGCCAAGCTCGTAAAGACTTAGGCGAAGAGTTCAAGATCCTTGAAGAAGGCGTATTGGGCCGTGCACGTAACTTGTTACTGTCTGTGGGTTATTCTGAAGCTAAGTTAGCTGAGATACCACGTAAAGACGTATTGATTCAAGTTATCGACGATGAAACCAAACAAACTGAATTAGAGCAGTTAGCTGAACAGCACGAAGAGCTAAAAGCTGACTTTGATAAGACATTTGAAATCAAGCGTCGTAAGATCACCCAAGGTGATGACTTGGCTCCTGGTGTATTGAAGATTGTTAAGGTTTACCTTGCAGTTAAACGTACTATCCAGCCTGGTGACAAGATGGCAGGTCGTCATGGTAACAAAGGTGTTATCTCGAAGATTTGTCCTGTTGAAGACATGCCATACGATGAAGAAGGTAACCCTGTAGACATCGTACTTAACCCATTGGGCGTACCATCGCGTATGAACATCGGTCAGGTACTTGAAGTCCACATGGGCGCAGCAGCTAAGGGTATCGGTAATAAGATTACTGCTATGCTTGAAGAGCAGCGTGAAATTGCCGAACTTCGTGGTTACATCAAGCAAGTGTACGAATTAGGTGATGACGTGCTTCAGCGCGTTGATATCGATTCGTTTACTGATGATGAAGTTGTGCGCTTGGCGACCAACCTTAAAGGTGGTATTCCAATTGCTACACCAGCATTCGACGGTGCTAAAGAGAAAGAGATCAAGCAAATGCTTGCTCTTGCAGGCTTACCTGAGTCTGGTCAGTTGACATTATGTGACGGCCGTACCGGTAACGAATTTGAGCGTAAAGTAACCGTTGGTTACATGTATATGCTTAAATTGAACCACTTAGTTGATGACAAGATGCATGCTCGTTCTACGGGTTCATACAGCTTAGTGACTCAACAACCATTGGGCGGTAAAGCTCAATTCGGTGGTCAGCGTTTCGGTGAGATGGAAGTGTGGGCACTTGAAGCATATGGTGCTGCTTATACTCTACAAGAAATGCTAACAGTTAAGTCAGATGACGTTAACGGTCGTACTCAGATGTATAAAAACATCGTCGACGGTAACCATCAGATGCAACCAGGCATGCCTGAGTCTTTCAACGTATTGTTGAAGGAAATTCGTTCACTTGGTATTAATATCGAGTTGGACCAAGAGTAAGCATCGCACTTAAGCAATGTTTGGTAACCAAGGGTGCTTTGCAGCAGCAAAGCACCTGGTTTAACTCCTTCAGGAGAGAAACGTGAAAGACTTATTAAAGTTTCTTAAACAGCAAAGTAAGACTGAAGAATTTAACGGTATAAAAATTGGTTTGGCCTCGCCAGACCTAATCCGTTCTTGGTCTTTTGGTGAAGTAAAGAAGCCAGAAACCATTAACTACCGTACATTCAAGCCTGAACGTGAAGGTTTGTTCTGTGCGCGTATCTTTGGTCCAGTTAAAGATTACGAATGTTTGTGTGGTAAATACAAGCGTTTGAAGCATCGTGGTGTTATTTGTGAAAAGTGTGGCGTAGAAGTTACCCAGACTAAAGTGCGTCGTGAGCGCATGGGTCACATTGATCTGGCTAGCCCAGTTGCCCACATTTGGTTCTTAAAATCACTTCCGTCACGTATCGGCTTAATGCTAGATATGACGTTACGTGATATTGAACGCGTACTGTATTTCGAATCATTTGTTGTGATCGAGCCTGGCATGACCACGCTTGAACGCGGCCAAATGCTAACCGAAGAAACGTATCTTGATGCGTTAGAAGAATACGGTGACGAGTTTGAAGCTAAGATGGGTGCTGAAGCAGTTCTTGAATTGCTACGTGCTATCAACTTAGCTGAACAGATCGAGCAAATGCGTGAAGAGTTGCCTTCAATTAACTCTGAAACCCGTCGCAAGAAGGTCACTAAGCGCCTTAAGCTGATGGAAGCATTCTTCACATCTGGCAACAAGCCAGAGTGGATGATCTTAAAAGTATTACCGGTTCTTCCACCTGATCTACGTCCATTAGTGCCGTTAGATGGTGGTCGTTTCGCGACATCTGATCTTAACGATCTTTATCGTCGTGTGATTAACCGTAACAACCGCTTAAAGCGTCTGTTAGATTTAGCTGCGCCTGACATTATCGTACGTAACGAAAAACGTATGTTACAAGAGTCAGTTGATGCGCTATTAGACAACGGTCGTCGCGGTCGTGCTATTACCGGTTCTAACAAGCGTCCGCTTAAATCTCTTGCTGATATGATCAAGGGTAAGCAAGGTCGTTTCCGTCAGAACTTACTTGGTAAGCGTGTTGACTATTCAGGCCGTTCGGTAATTACCGTAGGTCCTACTTTACGTCTGCATCAGTGTGGTCTTCCTAAGAAGATGGCGCTTGAGCTATTCAAACCATTCATTTACGGTAAATTAGAAGCGCGTGGTTTAGCGACTACTATTAAAGCTGCTAAGAAAATGGTTGAACGCGAACAGGCTGAAGTATGGGATGTGTTAGACGAAGTAATTCGTGAACATCCAGTAATGCTTAACCGTGCACCAACACTTCACAGACTGGGTATTCAAGCATTTGAACCTGTACTGATTGAAGGTAAAGCAATTCAATTGCATCCGTTAGTTTGTGCGGCATACAACGCCGACTTCGACGGTGACCAAATGGCGGTTCACGTACCATTAACGCTTGAAGCTCAGTTAGAAGCTCGTGCGCTAATGATGTCTACCAACAACATTTTGTCACCAGCTAACGGTGAGCCAGTAATTACTCCGTCTCAGGACGTTGTATTAGGCTTGTACTACACCAGCCGTGAATGTATTAACGGTCGCGGTGAAGGTATGGCATTCGCTGATGTGTCAGAAGTAGAAAAAGCTTACGCTACTGGTGTTGCTGAACTACATGCTCGCGTTAAAGTGCGTATTACTGAAACGAACATCGCAGAAGATGGCGAAAGAACGAAAGCAACTCGTATCATTGATACGACTGTGGGTCGTGCTCTTTTATCATTAATTTTGCCTGAAGGCTTATCGTATGATTTGGTTAACCAAAACATGGGTAAGAAACAGATTTCTAAGCTGTTGAACACTTGTTATCGTCAACTAGGTCTTAAAGATACCGTTATCTTTGCTGACCAATTGATGTATACAGGTTTCCGTTTTGCAACCATTTCTGGTGCCTCTGTTGGTATCGATGACATGGTTATTCCAGACGAGAAATACACCTTAGTAGCAGACGCTGAAGCTGAAGTACTTGAAATTCAAGAGCAGTTCCAGTCAGGTCTTGTTACTGCCGGTGAGCGTTACAACAAAGTTATCGATATCTGGGCAAGCGCGAACGAAAAAGTTTCAAAAGCGATGATGGAAAACCTGTCAACTGAGACAGTGATTAACCGTGATGGCGTACCTGAGCAACAAGCTTCGTTTAACAGCATCTATATGATGGCTGACTCGGGCGCTCGTGGTAGTGCTGCACAGATCCGTCAGTTAGCGGGTATGCGTGGTTTGATGGCTAAGCCAGATGGCTCAATCATCGAAACCCCAATTACGGCTAACTTCCGTGAAGGTCTAAACGTACTTCAGTACTTTATTTCTACTCACGGTGCGCGTAAAGGTCTTGCCGATACAGCATTGAAGACAGCTAACTCGGGTTATCTAACTCGTCGTTTAGTAGACGTTGCACAAGACTTAGTGGTTATCGAAGATGACTGTGGTGTTGAGCATGGTCTTACAATGAAACCGCTTATTGAAGGTGGTGATGTTGTTGAGCCATTACGTGAACGTGTTCTAGGTCGTGTGGTTGCTCTTGACGTAATGAAGCCTGGTACTGATGAAGTGCTTGCTCCACGCAACACACTTCTTGATGAAGCATGGTGTAATACGTTAGAAGAACACAGTATTGATGAAGTGATTGTACGTTCTGTAATTACCTGTGACACAGACTTCGGTGTGTGTGCAGCGTGTTATGGTCGTGACTTGGCGCGTGGTCATATTATTAACCACGGTGAAGCTATTGGTGTTGTTGCAGCACAGTCTATCGGTGAGCCTGGTACACAGTTAACCATGCGTACCTTCCACATTGGTGGTGCGGCATCTCGAGCTTCTGCAGAAAACAACGTTCAAGTTAAGAACGCCGGTTCTCTGAAGTTACACAATGCTAAGCATGTTTCTAACATCGACGGTAAGCTCGTTATCGTATCGCGTTCTTCTGAGTTAGCCATCATCGATGAGCTAGGTCGTGAGAAAGAGCGTTATAAAGTGCCTTACGGTACAGTTTTAGAGAAGTTGGAAGAGAGTGAAGTTGCAGCTGGCGAAATCATCGCTAACTGGGATCCACATACTCACCCAATTATTTCTGAAGTTGCTGGTAGTGTGAAGTTCGTTGACATGATTGACGGTGTCACTATGACGCGTCAAACAGATGAGTTAACGGGTCTATCTTCTGTCGTTGTGCTCGATGTTGGTGCGCGTACTTCAGCCGGTAAAGAATTGCGTCCAGCAATTCGCTTAGTTGATGCCGATGGTAATGACTTAATGATCCCTGGTACTGAAGTACCAGCTCAATACTTCTTACCGGGTAACGCGATTGTATCGAAAGATGATAACGCGAAAATCAACGTTGGTGACCCATTAGCACGTATTCCACAAGAATCGTCTAAAACTCGCGACATCACCGGTGGTCTACCACGTGTTGCTGACCTATTCGAAGCGCGTAAACCAAAAGAGCCTGCAATTCTTGCAGAAATCTCTGGTACTATCTCGTTCGGTAAGGAAACTAAGGGTAAACGTCGTCTAGTGATCACTCCTGCAGATGGTAGTGAACATTATGAAGAGATGATCCCTAAGTGGCGTAACTTGAACGTGTTCGAAGGTGAAAAAGTCGAACGTGGTGAAGTTATTGCAGACGGTCCAGAAGCGGCTCATGATATCTTGCGTCTTCGTGGTATCCACAACGTAGCAAACTACATTGTGAACGAAGTACAGGACGTTTACCGTCTACAGGGCGTTAAGATCAACGATAAGCACATCGAAGTTATCATTCGTCAAATGTTACGTAAGTGTCTAATCACTTCAACAGGCGACACTGAGTTCTTAGAAGGTGAGCAAGCAGAAGTATCACGCGTGAAGATTGCTAACCGTGAGCTAATCGCTCAAGGTAAAACACCTGCAACGTTTGAACGTGAATTACTCGGTATTACCAAAGCTTCTTTGGCAACTGAATCATTCATCTCTGCTGCATCGTTCCAGGAAACCACTCGTGTGTTAACTGAAGCGGCCGTTGGCGGTAAGAGCGATCCACTACGTGGTTTGAAAGAAAACGTAATCGTAGGTCGTTTGATCCCAGCAGGTACAGGTTATGCTTATCACAAAACCCGTAACGAAGAACGTGCTAAAGTATTAAGCTCTCGTGGCAAAGTGGAAACTACTACAGTAACCGCAAGCGAAGCTGAAAAGAACCTAGCAGATCTACTAAATCTGGCCGGTAACCAAGATTAAGTTAGTATTTTGTTAAAAAAAGGCGCCAATGGCGCCTTTTTTATTGGAATTTGCACGAAAAGTTGTCTATTTCTTGACAGGCAGCCATTACCTTTCTAAAATTCCGCGTCCCACCATTGTGGGATATAGATTTTTCACACCTAATTGTTGAGCTTAAATCAACTTTCGGAGCTATACATGGCAACTGTTAACCAGTTGGTACGTAAGCCACGCTCGCCAAAAGTCGAAAAGACTAATGTGCCTGCGTTGAATGCGTGTCCACAAAAACGTGGTGTTTGTACTCGTGTGTACACTACAACACCTAAAAAACCTAACTCTGCACTACGTAAAGTAGCTCGTGTGCGTCTAACTAACGGTTTCGAAGTAACTTCGTATATCGGTGGTGAAGGCCATAACTTGCAAGAGCACAGTGTAATCCTAATCCGTGGTGGTCGTGTTAAAGACTTACCTGGTGTGCGTTACCACACTGTTCGTGGCGCATTAGACTGTGCTGGCGTGACTTCACGTCGCCAAGGCCGTTCTAAGTACGGTGCTAAGCGTCCTAAGTCTTAACGTATCCCGTTTAAGTAAGGCCAAGCTAGTATTTATTTGACATTCCAGTTTTGGAAATACCTGAAGCATACGGAGAATTAATATGCCAAGACGTCGCGTTGTAGGACAACGTAAAATCCTACCAGATCCAAAGTTTCACAGTGAGTTGTTGGCTAAGTTCATCAACGTCATTATGCAGGACGGCAAAAAGTCGACTGCAGAAAAAATTATCTACAAGGCACTAGATGTTGTCGCTGAAAAGAAAAGCGAAAATCATTTAAGTATCCTTGAAGCAGCCCTTGATAACGTTCGCCCATCAGTCGAAGTTAAATCTCGTCGTGTTGGTGGTTCTACTTATCAAGTACCATGTGAAGTTCGTCCAGTGCGTCGTAACGCACTAGCGATGCGCTGGTTAGTTGAAGCTGCTCGCAAGCGTGGTGAAAAATCTATGGCTCTACGTCTAGCAGGTGAAATGCTAGATGCGTCTGAAAACAAAGGTACTGCGGTTAAGAAGCGTGAAGACGTGCATCGCATGGCTGAAGCTAACAAAGCCTTTGCCCATTACCGTTGGTAATATGATGGAGCGGACTTCGGTCCGCTCCATATTGTTGATATTGCTAAAGCCAAAAGCTTTAGTTGAGAGGGTATAAATAGTGGCTCGTACAACCCCAATTGAGCGTTATCGTAATATCGGTATTGTAGCTCATGTGGATGCAGGTAAAACTACCACAACAGAACGTGTTCTGTTCTATACCGGTATGTCTCATAAAATCGGTGAGGTGCATGACGGCGCCGCCACGACAGATTGGATGGTACAAGAGCAAGAGCGTGGTATTACTATCACCTCAGCTGCTGTAACCACATTTTGGCGCGGAATGGAGGCTCAATTCGCTGAACACCGAATTAATATCATCGATACCCCAGGTCACGTAGACTTCACTATTGAAGTCGAGCGTTCATTACGCGTACTCGATGGCGCTGTAGTAGTATTTTGCGGCTCGTCAGGCGTTGAACCACAATCTGAAACAGTATGGCGTCAAGCTGACAAATACCACGTTCCGCGTTTGGTGTTTGTTAATAAGATGGACCGTGCAGGTGCAGATTTTGACCGTGTAATAAATCAAATTCGTAACCGCCTTGGCGCGACTTGTGTGCCGATTCAATTGAACATTGGTACAGAAGAAAACTTCAAGGGTGTTATTGATTTAATTAAGATGAAAGCCATTAACTGGTCTGAAACAGATCAGGGTATGACCTTCACTTATGAAGACATTCCTGCAAATCTAGCGGCAAAAGCTGCAGAAATGCATGAGTATCTCGTGGAAGCAGCAGCTGAAGCCTCAGATGAACTGATGAACAAATACCTTGAAGAAGGTGAGTTGTCAGAAGTCGAGATCAAAACAGCGTTGCGTCAGCGCACAATTAACAATGAGATCGTGTTAGCCACTTGCGGTTCTGCATTTAAGAACAAAGGTGTGCAAGCGGTACTCGATGCGGTAGTTGACTTCTTACCCGCGCCTATTGATGTTCCTGCAATTACAGGTATCGATGAAAGCGAAAATGAAGTAAAACGCCCACCAGATGACAATGCCCCTTTTGCGGCTTTAGCATTTAAAATTGCGACTGATCCATTTGTTGGTACACTGACCTTTATCCGCGTGTATTCAGGTGTACTTGAATCAGGTGCTGGTGTTTATAATTCTGTTAAACAGAAACGTGAACGAGTAGGTCGAATTGTGCAAATGCACGCAAATGACCGAACAGAACTGAAAGAAGTACGTGCTGGCGATATTGCAGCTGCTATCGGTCTTAAAGATGTAACAACCGGTGATACTCTTTGCGATAATAATCACAGAGTGATTCTTGAGCGCATGGATTTCCCTGAACCCGTAATTACCATAGCCGTTGAGCCACGTTCAAAAGCAGACCAAGATAAAATGGGAATTGCGCTGCAAAAATTAGCAGCAGAAGATCCATCATTCAAAGTTGAGACTGATGAAGAGTCGGCACAAACACTAATATCTGGTATGGGCGAATTGCATCTAGACATTATCGTTGACCGTATGCGTCGCGAATTTGGTGTAGAGTGTAACGTAGGTAAACCTCAGGTTGCTTACCGTGAAACAATTCGTTCTAAAGTAGAAGTGGAAGGTAAATTCGTACGTCAATCTGGCGGACGTGGCCAATTTGGTCATGTTTGGTTAAGAATTGAACCACTCGAAGAGGGTGCGGGCTACGAATTTGTTAACGAGATTGTAGGTGGTGTAGTTCCTCGTGAATTCATTCCTGCCGTTGACAAAGGTATTCAAGAACAGATGAAGAATGGCGTATTAGCCGGCTATCCTGTACTTGATGTGAGAGTCAGTTTGTTTGATGGTTCATATCATGATGTGGACTCGAACGAAATGGCGTTCAAAATTGCAGGTTCTATGGGCTTCAAAAAGGGTGCGCTAGAAGCGACCCCTGTGTTGCTCGAACCTTGTATGAAAGTAGAAGTAACTACACCTGAAGATTATATGGGCGATGTTGTGGGTGATTTAAACCGCCGTCGTGGCATAATTGAAGGTATGGACGATGGCATCGCAGGTGTTAAACTTGTCCATGCAGTAGTGCCTCTATCTGAAATGTTTGGTTATGCGACTGATTTGCGCTCTGCATCTCAGGGTCGTGCCTCATACTCTATGGAGTTTTTGAAGTACGCAGATGCACCGCAAAACATTGCAAAAGCGATTATAGAATCTCGTAACTAATATTGGTTACGGCATCAATGTTATATTGCTCGAATTAATCGAGCACTTCTGAAAAGAAAGGAATATATCGTGGCAAAAGCTAAATTTGAACGTATTAAGCCTCACGTAAACGTGGGCACCATTGGTCACGTTGACCATGGTAAAACAACTTTAACAGCAGCAATCTCTGCCGTTTTGTCTAAAACTTATGGTGGTGAAGTTAAAAACTTCGCTCAAATCGATAACGCTCCAGAAGAGCGTGAGCGCGG
>NZ_JACJDU010000006.1:0-150046 GCF_014163715.1 Shewanella sp. SR44-4
CCGCTATAAATAGCGGGCCTTTTTATTTTAATGTGGCGGAGGGATAGGGATTTGAACCCTAGAACGGGATAAACCGTTGCCGGTTTTCAAGACCGGTGCATTCGACCACTCTGCCATCCCTCCGAGCGGGCGAATAATATGACAATGACTGTTTTGTGTAAAGGGTAAATTGCAAATAATTTGTTAAGTGGTGATTAAACACTCAAGTTAACTGTAATTGGTGTATCGATATGGATTATTCGCTAACAGCTAAGCCTCTATACTGAGGATGAACACAATATGTGGTTTGAAGTGTTCTTAAACGAGCTCAACGGCAGTTGAATTGTGCTAATCAACTTAAGCTGACCATTTTTGTCATTTAAAATTTGATTAAACAGCTGATAGCGGCGACTTTGCTTGATTTGATTAGGCTTAATGTTTACCTTTACTGCAAGTAATTTTGCCAATGCCAAGGATAGCGAGATGCTTTCAGAACAAGCATTCGAGATGATAGATATTGTTGCCCGTGTGGGCAGTTTTACCGCCGCAGCCAATAAATTGAATAAAGTACCGTCTGCAGTGAGTTACGCCATTAAACAGATTGAAGATGACTTAGGGGTAATATTGTTTGAGCGTCACCATCGCAGTGTCAGTTTGACGCCCGCGGGTGAGCATTTTGTGGCGCAGTCGCGCGAGATAATGACTAAATTGAACAACATTAAACGTGATACCCAGAAAGTGGCTAATGGCTGGCGCCCTTCTTTATCTATTGCGATTGACAATATGGTTCGCGCAGACAAAATCAGTGGCTTGATTGCTGATTTTTATCGCCACTTTACCGACATTGAATTGATTATTCGCTTAGAAGTTTATAATGGTGTGTGGGAAGCATTGTCGACGGGTAAAAGCGATATCGCCATAGGAGCAACCTCAAGTATTCCTGTTGGTGGTACTTTCAAGTCGCGCGATATGGGAATGATTCAGTGGTCTTTTTTAGTGGGTAAAAATCACCCGTTAGCCAAAGCAGAGCATGCGTTAACCGATGATGAATTATTACAATATCCGTCAATTTGCCTGCAAGACACGGCTCATAATATTGCCCATAGGCCAAATTGGTTGTTAAATAACCAGCGCAGAATTGTGGTACCTGATTGGATCAGAGCAATAAATTGTTTTAGAGAAGGCTTAGGCGTGGGTTACATGCCATATCATTTGGCCGATATTTTTATTAAAGCCGGCGCGCTAATAGAAAAACAACTTGCCACCCCAAAGCAAGACACAGCCTGCTGTTTAGCTTGGAATAATGCCAATATGACGCCTGCTATGCAGTGGGTATTAGATCATCTCGGCGATACCGAAAAATTAAAAAAAGAGTGGCTTAGTTAAACCACTTTTGCAAAATAAGTTTTTGTTAATAACATTACTTATACAAACGTTTATGTTAAATTAGCGACTATTAAGATGATGTTTGTTATGAATTAATTTTTGTTTAATGTACATTGCTTACGCTATACAAAAGGATTTAGCTTCAGAGTGAAATATATTTTTTGTGAAAGATATTTTTCTCGTTGAGCAAATCATTGAGTTAACACCTGGAGACGATAATGAATCAACAATCAGTTATATCACCTAGTCTATCGACTACTGATGTCAACAAAATGCTAAAAAACACTTATATGCTGCTTGCAATGACATTGGCATTCTCTGCTGTTACTGCAGGTTTCGCCATGGCAATCAACATTGGTCCAATGATGTCAATAGGCTTATCGCTTGGTAGCTTAGTGTTATTATTTGTGACCCTTAAAAAAGCAGACAGTGCTGCCGCTATATTTTGGGTGTTTGCCTTTACCGGTATGCAAGGTGCGTCGCTCGGTTACATTCTTAACCATTATGCTGGTATGGCAAATGGCCCTGGCTTAATTATGCAGGCCTTAGGGTTAACCTCTATCATTTTCGTGTCGCTTTCAGCGTATGCGTTAACCACTAAGAAAGACTTCTCATTTATGCGCGGCTTCTTATTTGCGGGTTTATTAGTGATGATTGGTGCGATGGTCATTAATATATTCGTCGGTAGCTCAATATTATTTATGGCAATGAATGCAGGTATTGCGTTGCTAATGACAGGTTTCATTCTATATGACACTAGTCGTATCGTGAATGGCGGCGAAACAAACTACGTTCGTGCGACTATCTCATTGTACTTAGACTTTTTGAACTTATTCATAAGCCTGTTACATTTAATGGGTATTGGCAACGACGATTAATCGTCGATAGAGTTCATTGACAAATTACGTTAAAATGACCCTACATTAGGGTCATTTTTTTTATCATGAGCAAATTCATCATTCAAGTAAACGGTAGCGTTTATGGCTCTACGGCCAGTTTTCGTGCGTTATCATTTTGTCAAAGTGCATTAGCCAATGGCCATCAAGTCATCAATGTCTTTTTCTATCAAGATGGCGTAACCAACAGTAATGCCCTCACCTGTCCTGCATCTGACGAAATTGATATGCATTCCAATTGGCAATCATTGTCATCACAACATTCAATACCGCTAACCAATTGTGTGTCTGCAGCGCTGCGTCGTGGTGTGTTATCTCCACAAGATGCAACCGAAAACGGCAAACCACAATGGAATAGCAGTGACGCATTTACCATGGGCGGTTTAGGTGAATTAGTGGTCGGTATTGAACAAGCTGACAGGTTGATTAGCTTTTAACGTATGAGTGGAATAGATAATGAAATCACTGGCAATTATGTTTAGGCATGCACCATTGGGTACCACAAGTACCCGTGAAGGGCTAGATTTTGCCATGCTCAGTGCCAGCTTTGAACAACAAGTGAGTATTATATTTACCAATGAAGCGGTATTACATTTGCTGGCAGGCCAAACACCTGAGCGAGCAGGATCTAAAGATTATGTGTCGGCATTTAAAGCGCTTTCTCTTTACGATATTGATACCGTATTGGTGTGTGCAGAGTCAATGCACACATTAGGGCTTCAGCCCAATGACCTTAGTATTGCCGCGACGGTGGCGACTCCAGAGGTGATTAGTCAAACCCTGCAAGCTGCTGATGAGGTGTTAGTATTTTGATATTACATCATATCCAAACATCAGTAATGACTGACGACGCCTTAAGTACATGCTTACGCTATATTCACCCTACAGACAGTATTTTATTGTCTAGCGATGCAGTGAATTGTTTATTACAAACCCAGTGGCAACAGCGTTTAGCAAACATTGCTCTGTTTGTGCTACAAGATGATGTCGCCGCCAGGGGCTTATCGGATCGCTTGATGATTATGTTAGCCAATAAAGCTGCGGGCTCTTTTGATATTATTGATTATTCACAATTTGTTGAACAATCTTTGTTACACGATAAGGTGATAACTTGGTAAACTTTTTTGAATTTAATGGCCTACAAATTGAAACCGATCATCAAGGCTATTTAAAAAATGTTAATGATTGGCAAGAACCTATGGCAATTGCGATTGCCGCTACAGAGAACATTGAGTTAACCGAGCAACACTGGGAAGTTATCCGGTTTGTGCGGGATTTTTATCTAGAGTACAAAACCAGCCCTGCTATACGTGTGCTGGTCAAAGCTATCGGTCAACGTTTAGGTGCGGATAAAGGTAATTCTAAATATTTATATACCTTGTTTCCGATTGGCCCAGCAAAACAAGCAACAAAAATTGCAGGCTTACCCAAACCAGCAAAATGTTTATAGCTGATTCATGCTGACAAAAAAGCCCGCTCAAGATAACTTAAGCGGGCTTTTTAAATGGCTAACCTTAACTGAGGTTATTTTGGAAATATATTTTCTATCACTATAAATGCTGCTTGAGCTAGTTGAACAATTACCAACAACATAAAAAAGGAGATAACTGATAAGTAGATAAGCCTACGATTATCACGCCGACTTGAACCCATTGCTGGTTGTACCAACCCTTATAAATATGTGACCAACTCAAACTGAGTGACACAATTTCCAATGCAACGTAAAAATAAAATATGTGCTGCGATACGGTAACGCCATTAACACGATTTACGGATTACGGGGGTTACTCAACGCACTACAACATACAGGTCTTTTAAGGCCACGAATGCCTAAAGCTCTATCTTGCACAAGACTGACAATTAACACCCTAGCCACACTAAAATGGACTGCGGCTAGGACTATATCAATTGGCCAATCATATTAGCTAACTATAATTAGCTAACTATAATTAGCGCTTAACATTAACCAATCAGACTTAAACCGCCCATGTATGGACGTAATACTTCAGGTACTGTAATGGTGCCATCTTGATTTTGATAGTTCTCAAGTACTGCTACTAACGTACGGCCAACCGCTAAACCTGAACCATTTAAGGTGTGCAATAAAGCAGGTTTGTTATCAACTTTGCTACGGTATCTAGCTTGCATTCTTCGCGCTTGGAAATCTTTCATGTTTGAACAAGATGAAATTTCTCGGTAAGTATTTTGCGCCGGTAACCACACTTCGATATCAAAAGTTTTACTTGAACCAAAGCCCATATCACCAGTACATAACACCATAGTGCGGTACGGTAAGTTTAATAACTGTAATACTTTTTCAGCATTGGCAGTAATTTCTTCTAGTGCTTGCATTGAATTATCTGGGTGAGCAATTTGCACTAACTCAACTTTGTCAAATTGATGCTGACGGATCAAACCACGAGTATCACGACCATAAGAGCCCGCTTCACTGCGGAAACATGACGTTAACGCCGTCATTTTCATTGGCAGTTCATTTTCGTCCACGATCATATCGCGCACATAGTTAGTTAATGGCACTTCAGCAGTTGGTATAAGTGATAAACCTTGGCCTTCTTCTGTGGCCGGTTTAGTGTGGAATAAGTCTTCACCAAACTTAGGTAATTGACCTGTGCCTAATAAGCTGTCTTCGTTAACCAATAACGGTACGTATGTTTCTGTATAGCCGTGTTCAGTGGTGTGTAGGTCTAACATAAACTGACCTAAGGCACGATTTAAACGGGCAATTTGACCACGCATGATAATAAAACGTGAACCGGTAATTTTAACCGCGCTTTTAAAGTCTAAACCGCCTAGTGCTTCGCCTAAATCTAAGTGATCTTTCACTTCAAAGTCGAATACCTTTGGGGTGCCCCAACGACGCACTTCAACATTGTCGTTTTCATCAGCGCCTACCGGAGCCGATTCGTCTGGCAAATTTGGCATGCTCATGGCGATGCTATTGATTTGTTGCAACAACTCAGCAAGCTCAGCTTTCTTTGCATCTAGCTGCGCACCTAAATCACCCACTTGCGCCATAATGGAACTGGTATCTTCACCGCGCGCTTTAGCTTGACCAATCGACTTAGAGATCGCGTTACGCGATGCTTGCAAGTCTTCTGTAGCAACTTGTAGCGATTTACGCTTTTCTTCAAGTTTGGTCAAATTATCGACATCAAGAATAAAGCCACGAGTGGCTAAACGCTCGGCAGTGATTTCCAGTTCATTACGCAAAAATTTTGGATCTAGCATGTTGTGAGTTCTTTTTAGTTAAACACGTGAAAATATAAGCTGTTGACCTAAATACACCATAAAGAGGCATAAGGTGACATTCAACAACACATTTAAAATAGCTTTCTGCCATAAGCCTTCTTGCAATAGCAGTAAGGTTTCATTCGAAAAAGTCGAAAACGTCGTTAATGCACCTAATAGACCAATGCCAATAAGCGCTTTAATTTCAGGGCTAATATGACTCAATTGCCCTAGCGCATAAACGACGCCCATTAAAAACGATCCCAATAGATTGACTAACAGTGTACCAAAAGGAAAACTGCTTCCAAATACCTGGATCATAAAAATTGACAGAAGATAGCGTAAAACTGCACCAATCGACCCACCTAATGCCACCAAGAACACATTAGTCATAGCGTTTGTCCTCGCTTTGTTGATCAAGTTGGTTTAATTGGGCCAATTTATCTTGAATGCGCTTTTCAAAACCTCTGTTAGTGGGTTGATAAAATTGACTGTGTTGCAGTGATTCTGGAAAGTAATTTTCGCCAGCAGCATAAGCACCAGGTTCATTATGTGCATAACGATACTCCTTACCAAAGCCGATGTCTTTCATCAGTTTGGTTGGCGCATTACGTAAATGGTTGGGTACAGGTTCGTGTCCGGTTTGTTTGGCTAACTCGCGAGCAGCACCAAATGCACTGTAAACGGCATTACTTTTAGGAGCACTGGCTAAATATAATACTGCTTGCGCTATCGCTCGTTCACCTTCTGCAGGGCCAATGCGGTGATAACAATCCCACGCATTAAGTGCAACGGTCATGGCTACTGGGTCGGCATTACCAATGTCTTCTGAGGCAATCGCTAATAAGCGGCGAGCAACATACAAAGCATCACCGCCACCTTCTAAAATACGGCAATACCAATACAAAGCGGCATCCGGCGCAGAGCCCCGCACAGACTTATGTACAGCTGAAATTAAATCGTAAAATTGATCGCCATTTTTATCGTAACCCGCAGCTTGGTGTCCGGCGACTTGCGTCAGCATCTCGGTGGTAAACGCGCCAGCATCAGCCACTAAATCGCTCATTAACTCAAGCAAGTTAAGTGCTTTACGTGCGTCACCATCACTAATGTCGGCCAATTGCTTGGCTACATCTGCAGGTAATGTTAATTGGCGTTTGCCCAAACCACGTTCAACATCAGCTAATGCTTGAGTAACAATTAAGTTTATTTCGTCAGAGCTTAGTCGATTTATAAGGTAAACACGCGCACGCGACAATAAAGCGTTATTGATTTCAAATGAGGGATTTTCGGTGGTGGCACCGATGAAAATAACCGTGCCGTCTTCAATAAAAGGTAAAAATGCATCTTGCTGACTTTTATTAAAGCGATGAACTTCGTCGACAAATAATAAGGTTCGTTGACCACGACTTTGGGCAATGGCTTTAGCTTGTTCTATTGCGGCGCGAATGTCCTTTACGCCAGATGTTACCGCAGAGATACGTTCAACATGGGCGTTGGCATAATGGGCAATTAACTCAGCTAAGGTGGTTTTCCCCGTACCGGGTGGGCCCCATAACAACATAGAATGTGCTCGATTAGCCTCTAGCGCTTTACGCAGAGGTTTACCTTCACCTAATAAGTGTGCCTGACCTATGTATTCACTAATGTCCCTTGGGCGCATGCGAGCGGCCAAGGGGCGAAAATCTGGTGCAAAATCAAAACCTAAATTAGCCATCAAACAACCTAGTTTGTTTGCTTTAAACGTTGATCGTCAATATCAACGTTATCAGGTACGGCAAACTTAAAAATGTTTGTCTCGTTATCTTTTACTTTACGTTGCTGAGTTAACGCAAATTGACTGAGGTTGCCTTGCTCGTCGGTTAAGTTGAATTTAACTAACTGGCTCGCGTCAAAACACACACTCACAGCAACAACATTGCTGTTAAGTTTTTTAGGTTGAATATCAAAACAAGTTGATTTTCCGCTTACGGCACGCTTAGTGACCGAATACTTAGCCCATGTAGCTTCGTCTCGATGCACTAACAAGGCCATAGGTGATGCATCAACGGCTTGAGCAACATCCATCACAGTCACTTCTTCCGCAAAAGGATTATAAATCCACAAGTTAGCGCCATCTGCCACAATTAATGATTCGTCTGGCTGAGTTAAATGCCAGTAAAATTGATTCGGATACGCAAGTGCAAACACCCCGCTTCCGGTTTGAATAGGCTTACTGTTAATGTCAGTCACTTGTTGGGTAAATGTCGCATGCAAGCTGTCTATATTAGATAGCTTAGCGCGTAATTCGGTTGCGTCATCGGCCATTGCGGCAACGCTGCTTAAACTTGTGGCTAATAATAGGCTTAACACTGTAATACGTTTATTCATCATTAATTCCTCGGTGGTGGCGGAGCCAACACTTCACGATTACCATTGTGGCCTTGGGCTGTCACAATACCTTGGCTTTCCATCATTTCAATAATGCGGGCGGCGCGATTGTAACCAATTTTAAATTTACGTTGTACGCTAGATATGGAGCCGCGGCGAGTTTCGGTAACAAATGCTACCGCGTCATCATATAACGCATCCAACTCTTCTTCGCTATCGGAGGTTTCACCGGGTAACAGTACTTGTTCACCATCTGTAGCACCATTAAGAATTTCTTCAATATATTGTGGCTTACCACGAGCACACCAATCGGCTACGACTTTATGCACTTCATGATCATCAATAAACGCCCCATGAACACGATTTGGCAAACCCGTTCCTGGAGGTAAATACAGCATATCCCCCATGCCTAATAGGGTTTCTGCGCCCTGTTGATCAAGAATGGTACGAGAGTCAATTCGTGACGACACTTGGAACGCAATACGGGTTGGAATGTTAGCTTTAATCAAGCCAGTGATCACATCAACCGATGGACGCTGTGTCGCTAATATTAAGTGAATACCTGCCGCACGCGCTTTTTGCGCGATACGGGCAATGAGTTCTTCTACTTTCTTACCGACAATCATGATCATGTCAGCAAATTCATCGACGACCACCACAATAGAAGGCAGTTTCTCTAATGGTGGCGCATCGTCTAGCATGCTTTCAGAAGACTTCCATAATGGATCGGGAATGTACTCCCCTTTGGCAGCTGCTTCTTTAATTTTAAAGTTGTAGCCTTTAAGGTTACGCACACCTAATGCCGACATTAATTTATATCGGCGTTCCATTTCACCTACACACCATCGCAGTGCATTGGCTGCTTCTTTCATGTCGGTAACCACTTCACACAATAAATGTGGAATACCTTCATACACCGACAATTCGAGCATCTTAGGGTCAATCATAATAAAGCGGACATCATCTGGGCCCGATTTATACAACAAACTGGTGATCATCGCATTCACACCGACCGATTTACCAGAACCCGTTGTACCAGCAACTAATAAATGCGGCATTTTGCCTAAATCAACGACCACAGGCTCACCGGCAATGTCTTGTCCTAACACCATAGACAATGTCGATTTGCTGTCTTTAAACGCGGCAGAATCGAGTACATCGCGCATAAACACGGTTTCACGGAACTTGTTCGGCAATTCTAAGCCTACATAAGCTTTACCAGGAATAACTTCAACTACACGCACGTTTTCAGATAATAATGAACGGGCTAAATCTTTCGATAAATTGGTGATTTTAGACGCTTTAACCCCTGGAGCTAATTCAAGTTCAAAACGAGTAATCACAGGTCCAGGATACACCCCTACTACATTGGCGATAATGTTAAAGTCGGCCAGTTTTGTTTCAACCAATCGAGCAACTTGCTGTAATTCAGCTTCACTTATGGGGTTTTTCTTACGATCAGGAACATCAAGTAAGGTAATGCTCGGTAGCGGATCCATTTTTTGACGCGCTTGTTGAGGGGTTTGGCCATCAATTACCACAACGCCATCCACAATTCGGACATCTTTTTTCGGCTTTTGCTGAGCGACTAATGCCCCTGTTGAATGAGGCTTATTAAATGCTTCCTCAAAAGGTTCATCTGCGATATCTAGATTATTAATTGCAGGGCTATCATTAACGCCATCATCATTGTCGTCATCAATATCAAAATCGACATCATCTTTAGTCGCGACCCAAGGTGCAAAAGATGTGTCGTCATTATCGAGTTGCATCGACGGTTCTTGGCGATCATCTATATCAAATTCATCGTCATCATTGTCTGATACGTTAATATCTTCAGCAGGTTTAGCCTTGCGGCTAAAGAAACTGCGTTTTTTCTCAACAATAGGTGGCGTCTCTATTGCTGGCTTAATATGAATTGGCACTTTGACTGCCGATTTGCTTGGCTTATCCTGTGAGGGTTCATTTTGTAGATCAATTTCATTACGGCGTTGGGTAAACTTATCCACTAATGACATAAAACCTTTGGTATCTTCGGTCTCACGTTCACGTTTAAATAATCGTGGCAATGTCCATATTTTCTTAGCTAACCAGATAGAACCTAAACCCGTTAACTCAATAATGGTTAACCAACTCACGCCTGTCGCTAAGGTGAAGCCTGCACCAATAAAACACATTAATAGTAATGTGGTGCCGAGCTTATTAAAATACGGCAACATGGCTTGACCAATAACGTCACCTGCAACACCACCGGCTGAAAACACAAACATATTATCGGCATTCATACTGACCAGTGCAGCTAACGCCAGCAACATCAGAATAAAACCAATAATTCTTAGGCCAACAGAAAAATAATCTATTTCGAACACTCGATGCGCGCGATTAAAAATAAACCAACCGGTTGTGGCTATAATCATGGGAATTAAAAAAGCGATGAACCCGAAGAAATAAAACAGCACATCTGCTGTCCAAGCACCTACAGCACCAGTCCAGTTGTGTATCTCACCTTGGAAATGCGACTGACTCCAGCCAGGGTCACTTGGATTGAAACTGGATAATGCCAATAGAATATAGGTTGCAACCATGCAACATAATATAAGACCACCTTCAAGTAGCCTTTGTAAGCCACTGAGTGTTTTAAGACTATTTTCCTGAGTCAAACGAAAGCATCCATAAAAAAGTGAAAAATAAGGGTTAAGATAACAGAATATCACTGTATTTGCAGTGATTATGCACCTTGAATTAATCAAGCTCAATCGATTGTTATGTCGAATTAATCAAGAAACATAAAAGCATTGATGATGGTAGTCAAGATGATGATTTTATATACAAAAAATGTTTAGTTAGCGAAAAAGATGAACATAGGCAACAACAGTCATCTATAATTCATCATTCCGGCTCTAAAAACGGGATAGGCGATTAAGTTAGCGAGATTACCCTAGGTTGTATAACGCAACCTTATTGGTTTGTTTAACCTCCTCCATCACTACATAAGTACGAGTGTCTGAAATGGATGGCAGTTTCAGTAAGGTTTCACCTAATAATCGCCGATATGCAGACATATCTGACACCCTAGTCTTTAATAAGTAGTCAAAATCACCAGAGACCAAATGGCATTCTTGGATGTCATCAAGCAATTGCACAGCACGGTTAAAACGGTCAAAAATGTCTGGAGTGTCACGATTTAGAGTGATCTCAACAAAGACTAATAAAGAAGCACCGAGAAAATGTGGATTAACCAACGCAGTATAACCGCTAATAAAACCTTGTTTCTCAAGCCTTTTTACTCTTTCTAAACACGGTGTAGGGCTTAAGCCGACTCGTTTAGATAGTTCAACATTTGATATGCGACCATCCTGTTGAAGTTCATTTAAGATATTACGATCAATGCGGTCTAAATCTTTCACTGAAAAGCTTTTACTATTTGCCATATATTCAACCTTGTTTTGTCCTTAAAACAACACTTCTGCCTATTAATTATCGAAATTCAGCAACATAATCTGCTAAAGCAGCACTATACTAGAGTCACCTGAAATAAGCACGTTCAGGTCACAATTAATAACAACTATACCCACTTGAAGTGGGGTTTTTTATGTCAATCGAGGCTCAAATAATGATTATTGGTGTTCCAACAGAAATCAAAAACCACGAATACCGTGTAGGCATGGTCCCTTCAAGCGTACGTGAATTAACCATAAAAGGTCACGTTGTTTATGTTCAATCAGATGCGGGTGTGGGTATTGGTTTTACCGATCAAGACTATATGGATGCGGGCGCCTCGATTTTAGCTACAGCAGCTGAAGTGTTTGCTAAGTCAGACATGATTGTAAAAGTTAAAGAGCCACAAGCAGTAGAACGTGCAATGTTACGTCACGACCAGATTTTATTCACTTATTTGCACCTTGCACCAGATTTGCCGCAAACTGAAGAATTAATCACCAGTGGCGCTGTTTGTATTGCTTACGAAACCGTAACAGATGACCGCGGCGGATTACCATTACTTGCACCAATGTCAGAAGTGGCTGGCCGCATGTCAATCCAAGCAGGAGCTCGCGCACTTGAAAAATCATTAGGCGGCCGTGGTATGTTGCTTGGTGGTGTTCCAGGTGTTGAGCCAGCTAAAGTGGTCATCATTGGTGGCGGTATGGTTGGTACAAACGCAGCGCAAATGGCTGTTGGTATGGGTGCTGATGTTGTTGTTTTAGATCGCAGCATCGATGCATTACGTCGTCTAAACGTTCAGTTTGGTTCAGCGGTTAAAGCTATTTACTCAACAGCTGATGCTATTGAGCGTCACGTATTAGAAGCTGATCTTGTTATTGGCGGTGTATTAGTTCCAGGTGCTGCAGCGCCAAAATTAATCACTCGTGACATGGTTAAGCGCATGAAACCAGGCAGTGCAATTGTTGACGTTGCTATTGACCAAGGTGGTTGTGTTGAAACATCGCACGCTACCACTCACCAAGACCCAACTTACATTGTTGATGACGTAGTACATTACTGTGTGGCTAACATGCCAGGTGCAGTAGCGCGTACTTCTACATTTGCATTAAACAATGCAACACTACCTTACATTATCAAGTTAGCTAACCAAGGTTACAAACAAGCATTATTAAATGACAAACATTTATTAAATGGCTTAAACGTAATGCACGGTAAAGTCGTCTGTAAAGAAGTGGCAGAAGCGTTGAACCTTGAGTTCACTGAACCAAAAAGCATGCTTGCTTAAATGAGTAAGTCATTGAATTAACTTTATTCAATAAAAATGCCGCATTAATAAATGCGGCATTTTTTATGTTTATTAAGCGCGAATATCAAACACTTATATTAAACACTGATATCAAACACTGATATCAAAAGATACGAGATTGTTTCGCCAATAATGCAAAGAAGTCAGCTTTTGGCATAGGTTTATAAAAATAATACCCTTGCACCGCTTCAATATTCTGTTTTTTGATAAAATCTAATTCAACTTCAGTTTCGACACCTTCAGCGACAATTGACAGATCTAATGCTCGGCTCATACTGACAATAGCTTCTATCAACGCTTCATGTCGCGCACCCAATGAAATTTTCTGGATGAAGGATTTATCAATTTTAACTTGATCCACTGGGAAGTTTGCCAAATAAGATAAAGATGAATAGCCAGTACCAAAATCATCCACTGAAATTTTCATTCCACGATGCCGAAGTTCTGTTAATAATTGGCTAATCGATGATTGTTGTTTCATCATTAATGATTCGGTGATTTCTAAAGTGATCAGCTGATACGGGATCTGGCTACCACCTAACAACTGTGAAAGGTCATCAAAATACCGTAAAAATCGTTGTTGTAGATCGGTCGTCCAAAATTCAATCGTCGACACATTAATTGAAAATGGAATGGCATAACCACTTTTCTGCAATGCGATGATACTGGTTATTGCTTGTGTTCTCACCCACTCACCGATTTGAACAATTAAACCAGACTCTTCTGCAATAGGAATAAACTCATCTGGCGAAATAAATTGACCATCATGTATCCAGCGCAATAACACTTCAGCTTTAATGATTTGGCCACTACACGGATTCACAATGGGTTGATAATACAGTTCAAATTCATTCTGGCTCAATGCAGACTTAAGGTGTAAGTACAATTCTGCATGTCTTTCTGCATCTTTTTGGATCTGCTGATTAAAGAACTGCAGACAATTACGACCTCGAGATTTTGCGTTGTACATAGCTTGCGTGGCGCAATTTAATATTTGTTCCACATTATCAGCATCGTGTGGATAACGAGCAAGGCCAGTACTCATGGATAACATGACATCTTGACCGCCAACAATAAAAAGCTTTTTCAACTCATCCGTTAGATCATCAAAAAGACTAATTAATGACTCGGTACACATTTTACCCGGTAACACTAATGCAAATTCATCGGCCGCAATACGCGCAATAAGGACATTATCAGGAATGGCACTCAGTAAGCGCTGCGCGACAAATTTCAATACAAGATCACCGTTATCATGTCCGAGGGTATCGTTAATTTGTTTAAAATGGTCGATGTCCATCAGCATCAAGCTAAAGTCTTGCTTGCAACCGTTTACGCTGTCTTCTGAATCGATCATAGCTTGTAGACTTTCAAACAAGTATTTACGGTTCGACAATCCAGTAAGTTGATCGTAGTTGGATTGAAAGTTAATCATTTTTTCAGCGTTTTTACGGGCGGAAATATCGGTAATTAACCATGCAAAACAATTCTGTTGCGTAAAACTATCCCGAATAACGGTCACATTAAGCGAGATATCAATAATATCATTGTCGGTTTTAAGACCTTTTAACTCCCCTTGCCAAGGGTGTCCGCGCTTTAAATGCTCAAATAAATCTGCTACTACATCTTGTTGGGAGTGACTCAAAAAACGATGAACATCAAATAATTTAAGATTGGCGTAATAGGTAGACGTTAAGGATTTAAAAATTGGATTGGCTGATAACACCGAGTTATCTTCACTGGTGATAACTAACGCAATAGGCAAGCTGTTAAAAATCTTGCTACTTAACCGTTGAATATGCATTCCGCGGCTTCGTTCAATGGCTAAACTGGCCAAACGTGCCGCTTCTTGTATTAGGTGCAAATCTTGCTTGGACGGCGATTTAATCGTGTCATAGTACATGGCAAAAGTGCCCAGTACTTTTTGATTACTGTCTTTTATCGGTTCAGACCAACACGATTTTAGTCCGGCTTTTAAAGGTAATGCTTTAAAGTCTTTCCAATTAGGATGATGTTCAATGTCTTCAACAATGACTCTTTCACAAGTATATGCGGCGGCGCCACAAGAGCCCACATCAACGCCAATCTCGATGCCGTTAATCGCATTGTTATATTCTTCAGGAAGATTAGGAGCCGCACCCGAGAATAACCGTTTACCGTCATCACTCAATAAAAGCACTGATGCACGAGTACCAATTTTTTGTGCTTCTATCAATAATACTAAGGCATGAAGCATTTCGCCTAAGGGTAGGCCCTGCAATACCATATCGAGTATTGTACTGTATCGCTCGATACTCGATTCACGAAAATCATGTTGGTCTGTATCTTCTATGAATTTATTGATATGCGGTCCTATATCCATAACGCTCCATTATTACGGCGAATGCTTAAAAATAGATATTTCTAATATGAATAAGATTATGCATTTGTGAGAACTTAATCAATGTCTTAACGTAAATTAATTCAAAACACTCAGTTTAACGAGCAAAATTTATCCATAAATAAAAACAGTGCAAATAAATGCACTGTTTTTATGTTACTCACCATCAATTTAATGAATATAAAAATTGGTATTATTTGAATAATTATTCGCTAATGCGTTCCATCTTTGCAAGATAGAAACCATCGAAGCCGCGTTCTGAAACTAAGATGTTTTCATCTTCAATAAGCGTAAACTGTGGATTGTCTGCAAGAAATGCATCAATTTGATCGCGATTTTCTTCTGGCATGATTGAACAAGTCGCATAGATTAATATTCCGCCGACTTTAACCATACGGCTGTAGCTTTGCAAAATATGTTTCTGCAATTCAACCAACACAGGCAAACGCTCTGGAGTATCACGCCATTTTGAATCTGGATTGCGTTTTAGCACACCAAGTCCAGAACAAGGGACATCTAATAGCACACGGTCAGCGGTTAATTTTAAACGCTTAATGGTTTTCGAACTGGCAATAATCCGTGTTTCAACATTATGAGCACCTGCACGTTTAGCGCGAGTTTTAAGATTATCCAGTTTCCATTGTTCAACATCCATCGCGAGCAAACGGCCCTTACCTTGCATTTGTGCCGCAATGTGCAAGGTTTTACCGCCTGCGCCAGCACAAGCATCAACAACACGCATACCTGGTTTTGCATCCACAGCATTGGCAACTAACTGTGAACCCGCGTCTTGCTGTTCAAACCAACCGTCTTTAAATGCATCGGTGCGAAATAATGCTGAGTCTGATGTGACCTCAATAGCAGAAGCTACATCGCTTACTTCTATTGCCGTTACGCCTTCTTTTTTAAGCCTTTCAATAAGGGCGTCGCGATTACATTTCAGTTCATTAACGCGTAAATAGCGTTTTGGTTGTTCAGCCAGTGCCGCACGTTCAGCAGGCCACTTATCACCAAGTTGTGCCTGACCAAGCTCATTTAGCCACTCAGGACAACCATCCCATAATACAGGATCAGTTTTGGCTTGTTCTAGATTCGCCTCAAATGCTGCTTGCTCTAGTTGCAATGAATACTGCATTTTAGGTAAATCTAAGCCGTGAAATACATGCCAACCGTTGAGTAGTTTTGACCCTAAACGATCAAATTCTTCTGGTTTAATATCAACAAGAAAACAATATAAGTTTAAACGACGTAAAATATCGCCGGTGACTTGCGTGATCCGCGCTTGCTCTGATGGGTTAAGCGTTAAACCAGAAAAATGCTCTGAATAAGCTCTATCTAATGGTTTTCCTCGGGTTAACACCATGGTTAGCACATTTAAGACTAACTCTGATGAACTGCCTGACAACGGATAAGTCAACATGGGGGCTCTCTATCTAATATAACGATCAATTTAAAAACGTGCTGATCATAGGGATTAACGCTGTTGATAGCAAGGCCATATCAGCCTTTACTCCTCACTTTGGCAGCATAAAAGAGTCAATCATTCTATGTTTATAGATTTTCTGTGAATGACCTTTTTTAACATCACCCGACCTTAATACATTGAAGCTAACCCTTCCCCCTTTCACTACTGTGTGATGTTATGTTCACTAATGCAATGCATTAAAAAGCGGCCCGAAAGCCGCTGTTGATTTAGTGTAATGTATCTGTAATCAAAACCAGATTACATTTTTGAGCCTTTAGCGCCATAGAATAAAATAAACGCATAACACACCACAGGTAAAATAAACGCCACTTGTAAGCCCATACTATCGGCCATCACACCCTGTAATAACGGTACAATTGCGCCGCCAACAATGGCTAAACATAATATGCCACTGCCTTGTGAGGTGTGTGGGCCTAAATCTCGGAGTGCTAAGCTAAAAATAGTTGGGAACATAATCGAATTAAACAATCCAACTGCCAAGATAGACCACATGGCCACTGCGCCAGTACTGTTCATTGCCACTAACACCAGTGCAGCGGCAACAAAGGCATTAAAGGCTAACAAAGTACCTGCTGGAATTTTTTGCATAATAACCGAACCGACAAAACGGCCTATCATCGCCCCGCCCCAATAGTAGGTGATATATTTAGCGGCTTCTGCTTCTTGTAAACCGGCAACTTGCTCTTCGCCTAAAAAGTTAACTAAAAAACTACCAATAGACACTTCAGCACCAACATAGACAAAAATACCTACAGCACCTAACACCAAATGGATGCTTTGTAAGGCACTTGTTTTGCCATTATGCGTTATCACGCCAGTCGCTGAATCATCGCTGTGTTCAGCAATGGTAGGTAAATTGAGTTTAGAAAAAATTAACGCGAGTAAGCCTAACATCGCAGCCAAAATAAGGTATGGAAGTTTAACCACTTCTGCTTCTGATTGCGCTTGGCTTAAGCCTTCTACCGCGCCAGATGCAACAGATAATATCAATACAGCACCAAAAAAAGGAGCAACCGTCGTGCCTAATGCATTAAATGCTTGAGTTAGGTTTAAACGACTTGATGCGGTTTCAACGCTGCCTAACGCATTGACATAAGGGTTTGCCGCCACTTGTAAAATGGTGATCCCAGACGCCAATACAAACAGTGCACCAAGGAATAATCCATACGTTGCAAACGCTGCAGCAGGGTAAAATAACAAACACCCGATACAAGCAATAACAAGCCCAGTCACGATACCTTTTTGATAACCTAATTTTTTGACTAACTTACCTGCTGGTAATGAGACTAAAAAGTAGGCTCCAAAGAAACAAAATTGGATCAACATCGCTTCGGTGTAATTAAGCGAGAACACCGCTTTTAAATGTGGAATGAGAATATCATTTAAACAGGTAATAAATCCCCACATGAAAAACAGTGAAGTTAATGACACAAGTGCAAAGCGATAACTACCGCTGCCTCCGGTCACTGTTGTTTGTTGAGTACTTTGCATTGATGAAGCCATAGTGTGGTCTCTTCTTGTTAATTATTATGTCGCTGTTTTATAAATTTATAATGGCGGCCGTATAGCATTTGAAGTTTGATACATTAATTTTTATATTGTCTCTCTACTGAAAACTAATAGATCAAAAAAGCTGAAATACTGTCGTATTTCAGCTTAGTCACTCTACTTAGCAAGCAAGCCATAAAAACTGGCATAACTTGGTAATACGATAGTCGCAGGATGCTGTTTATCTTGCATGCCACTGAGTAAGCCATGTCCATCTAAGGTCGAAGATAAACGTAACGCTTTTAGGTCAAAGGTTTGTTGCATTGCTGACAAGTTAAACAGAACTAGCATCCGTTGTTGATCTTGACTGCGGATAAACGCTAATACATCAGGATGGCTATCAATAAACTGAATATCACCTTCAATCAGGATATGTTGCTGTTTACGCCACTGTAAAAAATGACGATAACTGTTCAGTATTGAATCTTGATCGGCTTCTTGTACATCTACAGCACTATTATTGTGTAACGGATCTATTGGTAGCCAAGGTGTTGCCTCACTAAAACCTGCATTAGGTGCTTCTTTTACCCAAGGCATTGGCGTGCGACATCCGTCACGGCCTTTAAACATCGGCCAAAATGCTATGCCGAAGGGGTCTTGTAATTGATTAAACTCAATCGGTGCTTCCGTTAAGCCTAATTCTTCACCCTGATAACTACACACACTGCCGCGTAATGAAAACAACATCGCATTGAGCATTTTCACCATCGTTTGGTTAACACTATCTTTACCCCAACGTGATGCAACCCGCTTCACATCATGATTGCCGATAGCCCAACATGGCCAACCATCACCAATACTGGCTTCCAGTTCTTCAACAGTTTGGCGAATATAAGCCGCGCTAAAATCATCGGTTAACAACTCAAAACTGTAGGCCATGTGTAAACGGTCATCGCCTTGAGTGTATTCAGCCATCGTGGCAAGTGAATCTTCAGATGACACTTCACCTAAGGTAACCGCGCCAGGGTAGCGATTAATTAATGCGCGTAACTCTTCAATAAAGCCAACGGTTTGTGGACGAGTATTATTGTAGTAATGGTATTGGTAAGCATACGGGTTATCTTCACTGAAGCCACGGCCTTGACGCTTATCTTTTGGTTTAGCGGGGTTATCGCGTAATTGTTCATCGTGATAACAGAATGTAATCGCATCGAGACGGAAACCATCAACGCCTTTTTTAAGCCAAAATTCAACATTATCCAGCACAGCTTGACGAACCTGCGGACAATGGAAATTCAAATCTGGCTGACTTTTAAGAAAATTATGCAAATAGTATTGCTGACGGCGTGGTTCCCATTCCCATGCACAACCGCCAAAAATAGCGAGCCAATTGTTTGGCGCACTGCCATCATCTTTAGGATCGGCCCACACGTACCAGTCTGCTTTATCGTTATCACGGCTTTGACGACTTTGCTCGAACCAATCATGCTGATCTGAGGTGTGACTGAGTACTTGGTCAATCACCACTTTTATATTTAATTGATGGGCTTTCTCAATAAGTTGATCAAAGTCGGCCATGGTGCCAAACAGTGGGTCTATTTCAAGATAATCACTAATGTCGTAACCAAAGTCTTTCATCGGTGATTTAAAAAAAGGCGAAATCCAAATAGCATCAACGTTTAAACTGGCAATATAATCAAGTTTAGCAATGATGCCCTGTAAGTCGCCAACACCGTCACCATTAGAATCCATTAAACTGCGTGGATAGATTTGATATACCACTCCACCGCGCCACCAGGTTACCTGATCCATTGCTTCCCCTTAGAATTAAGCTAACCCCAAAATTACCTGTGAGTTACCTTGATGTTGCGGCTGGGTAACAGCTCGCTGTTGTTTTTCATTACCCCGAGGATACGTGAATAAGGAAATCAGGTTCAATACACCTGCATACGTATGCAAAGAATTAATTGACCTAACGCACTTACTGGAAACAATAAAAAAACCATGAATACAATAGGTTAAACTGCATAAATAGTATCCTTAAGTTGTTTCGAAATTGTAAAATTGAGCCGCTAATTCGCCACTAATAACGTTGAATACGTATGCATAATATTGTCGGCAAAACTGTACTGGGAGTAGTATCGTCACTGTTGCGCAACAATTTGGTCATAACTTCAGCACTTATGCAGTCACTTATAAAAGTTAATTAAGCATGCTGAGGGAAAAACACAATAAAGACTGTAACCAAAATTCAAAAGGACACTAACACTCGACCTGGACTTCAAGTTGTTAAGTATCCACTAAAGGGGAAAGATGAATGTTGCTATTTAAACCGAGCCTACTTACGCTAGCGTTAGTTGCTGCAGGTGCAAGCATGAGTGCTTACGCTGCTGATGACGTTAATACTACTGACACTGCCGAAGAAAATATTGAAGTGATTCAAGTCACTGGTATTCGTCGCAGCTTACAAGAATCACAATCACTAAAAATGTCTTCATCATCCATTGTTGAAGCCATTTCTGCCGAAGACATTGGTAAATTGCCTGATGTCAGTATTGCAGAATCACTCGCACGCTTACCCGGTGTATCAGCACAGCGTTTAGATGGACGTGCAAACGTTATCTCTATCCGTGGTTTAGGCCCAGATTTTACTACCGCGACATTAAACGGTCGCGAACAAGCCTCGGTTAACGATAACCGTGGTGTTGAGTTTGACCAATATCCTTCTGAATTATTAAATCGTGTTGTGGTGTACAAAACACCTGATGCGTCTGTCATGGCGCAGGCCATTGGCGGCACGGTAGATATGCAAACTATCAGCCCATTAACCCATGGTGAGCAAACTATTGCGATGTCGCTTCGTGGCGAAATGAATGATTTAGGATCACTTAACAGTGGTTCAAGTGACACCGGTTATCGTGGCAGCATTTCATACATCGACCAGTTTGCAGACGACACTATCGGTATTGCGTTAGGTTATGCCCGCATGATGTCACCCAACCAAGAAGAACGCTGGCAGGCATGGGGTTACCCAGAAAATGATGCCGGTGACAGTGTTTTAGGTGGCGCAAAACCATTTGTGCGTTCAAGTGAATTAGAACGTGATGGTGTATTAGCTGTATTTGAATACGCACCTAATGAAAAATTCACTTCAGTTGTTGACATTTACTATACAAAGTTCACTGATGACCAGCGTTTACGCGGTATTGAAATCCCTGCAGCTTGGGGTACTAACGGTGGAGTGACTGCGACAACTACCGAAGATGGTTTAGTGACACAAGGAACCATTAATGGTGCCGAAGTCGTTATCCGTAATGATGTCAACAAACGTGATGCTGAATCACTTTCAATTGGCTGGAATAACAAGTTCACCATTAATGATAACTGGCGCGTTGAAGCCGATATTGCTTTATCAAAAGTGGATCGTACCGACATTGGTATGGAAAGTTATACTGGTACAGGCCGTGGCACCGGTGTTGGTGCAGTTGATGACTTAGGCTTTGCTTACAACGGTAATGGTGGTTACAACTTTACTCATGACCTTAACTATGCAGACCCTAATGTCATCAAATTAGGTGACCCACTGGGTTGGGGTAGCCCACTTGGTGCCAATACTCAAGACGGTTTTATTAACAAGCCTGAAATTGAAGATGAGTTAAACTCATTCCGCTTAAGTGCTGAATATGTGTTTGATGAAGGTGCTGTGCGCAGCGTTGAGTTTGGTGTTAACCGCACTAATCGTGATAAAAGCAAGCTTGATAAAGGTTATTACCTAACGTTAGCGGGCTATGACGGCACAGATAACTACCTAGAGTCTGTACCAGAGCAATATTTATTATCGCCAACCTCACTCGACTTTTTCGGCATGGGTGATGTGCTCAGTTATGATTCGTTAGCCTTTTACAATGCGGGCGGCTATACCGAAACAGACGTAGCAGATGTCGATTTATCCCGTGCGACTAACTCTTGGGACGTTTCAGAAGAAGTCTCAACTTTTTATGTTAAAACCAACTTAGAGTCTGAGCTATTCGGATTCCCACTAACCGGTAACATTGGTATACAGGCCGTTCATACTGATCAAAGCTCAAATGGCACTGTCGCGACAGTTGAAGATGATGCAGTTGTATTGACAGCACGCACAGCGGGCGATACCTACCTTGAATGGTTACCAAGCATGAACTTAGGCTTTGAAGTTGCCGATGGTCAAATGCTGCGTTTTGCCGCTGCACGTACGTTAACCCGCGCACGCATGGACAAAATGAATGCTAACGTAAACTTTAGCTACAACGAAAACCCAACTGACGGCGTAAACTGGTCCGGTGGTGCAGGTAATCCAGAACTACGTCCATGGTTAGCGCGTCAGTACGACATTAGCTACGAAAACTACTTTAGCGACCAAGGTTATTTCTCATTAGCTGTGTTCTATAAAGACTTAGAAAACTATGTATATGACCAACAAGCTCCTTTTAACTTTGGAGAGTTGTTTCCAAATCGTGAAGGTAATCCAATTGGTTTAGCCTCACAACCACAAAATGGTGAAGGTGGTTATGTACAAGGTATAGAAGCGTCTTTGTCTCTCGACTTTGGCCTTTTTGCAGACCAACTAGAAGGTTTTGGTACTATCTTAAGTGGTTCGTACAACGACAGTGAAGTGAAAGAAACACCAGATAGCGATCCAACCACGTTACCTGGCCTTTCAGAAAAAACCTTCAATGCCACTGTTTACTATGAAAATGCTGGCTTCGAAGCACGTATTAGCTCACGTTACCGTAGTGACTTCTTAGGTGAAGTCACCGCAATCAGCTTGACTCGTGTCAACGTAAACGTAAAAGCTGAAACCGTTGTTGATGCCCAAATTGGTTATGACTTTACCGAAAGCGGTATCGATGCTCTTTACGGCTTATCGGTTCAGTTCCAAGTAAACAACTTAACCAACGAGCCATTTACATCGTACACAGGTGAAGATGCACGTCACGTGCGTGATTATCAAAACTACGGTCGTAACTTTATGTTAGGCGCAAACTACAAGTTCTAATAGGCTTGTAGAATGTACTAAACCGACAAAAAAAGCCTCTGTAACCAATTACAGGGGCTTTTTTATTTTTTGATACTGAATACAAATAACAAGAGATAAAAGGCGATAACAATGGATCAAACAATAATAAAAAACATTGTCATTGTAGGTGGCGGAACGTCGGGCTGGATGACCGCAGCCATGTTAGCCAAATTGTTTAAAACACAACTTAATATCACTCTCATTGAATCTGACACCATCGGCACTATAGGTGTGGGTGAAGCCACCATTCCGCCCCTGCAGATATTTAACAGCGTATTAGGCATCAGCGAGAAAGACTTTATTAAAGCGACCCAAGCAACCTATAAATTAGGCATCGAGTTTGAAAACTGGCACCAACAAGGCGATGCTTACATGCACGCTTTTGGCAATATTGGTCGTGACTTAGGCTTTACCTCGTTTCATCATTATTGGCTCAGCGCACAAGCTCATTGTGGCCAACAAAATCAAAGTACGTTTAGCGCTAAAGATTTCTGGCAATACTCGCTTAATTATCAGGCCGCTAAAAATAATAAATTCCAACCTATTCAAAGTATTGCTCAAGCGCAGATGAGTGGTATCACCCATGCCTATCATTTTGATGCCAGCTTATACGCCAACTTACTTCGCCAATACAGCACACAACGTGGCGTCACTCGAATAGAAGGCACTATAACCAGCACTCAACTCACCAATGATGACTCGATAGACAGTATCACCTTACAAAATGGTCGCTGTATTAGTGGTGACTTATTTATTGATTGTTCAGGTTTTTCTGCTTTATTAATTGAAAAAGCATTAGGGGTAGAATACGAAAACTGGCAGCATTGGCTCCCCTGTGACAGCGCATATGCCGTGCCATCTGAAAGTTCTTCTCCTGTCATTCCTTACACTAAAGCAACCGCCCACGATGCTGGTTGGCAATGGCGGATTCCACTGCAACATCGCACTGGCAATGGCATTGTGTATAGCAGCCAACATATGAGCGACGAGCAAGCTAAGCAGCATTTATTAGCCAACCTAGACGGAAAACCGTTAGCCGAGCCACGTAAAATCAACTTCACCACAGGCAGGCGCGTCAAGCAATGGCATAAAAACTGTGTTGCTATTGGGTTATCGAGCGGATTTTTAGAACCCTTAGAGTCCACCAGCTTACATTTAGTCCAATCGGCTATCATTCGTTTAACCAAATTATTTCCCCGAAACGGCATTCAACCCCAGCACATTGATGAGTTTAATCGCCAATCACAAACAGAGTTTGAGCAAATTCGCGACTTTATTATTTTGCACTATCATCTTAATTCTAAACAATCTGCCGACGGTGAACACGGTTTATGGCAGCAATGTCGCGACATGGATATTCCCGCAAGCTTACAACGTAAAATAGATTTATTTACCACCACGGCAACGGTTTTTCGGCATCAAGATGAACTCTTTACCGAAGCGGCCTGGATCCAGGTCATGTTAGGGCAAGGCATTATTCCTGCAGATTATCATCCACTTACCCAAGCGGTCACCCAAGTCGATTTAACCGACTACTTAACTAATATCCGTAAGGTCATTGCCAGCACGGTGAAGCAAATGCCGACCCATGAAACCTATATCGAAAAAATTTAAGTATTTGATAAAAAGTAATAATGCGTTAACAAAATAAAAATAAATTACATAAAACAGGACTAGTAATCATGTCATCACATTACTCACACCCAACGCCCCTAGGCCAACATCGCATCAGCAAGCTCGCATCACGTTTAGTATTAGGCTGTGCGCTCAGTGTCAGCGCCATGTCGGTGAATGCCGCACTTAACGTCGAGCCCATGTCATGGTGGGCGGGTATGCAACAACCTACGTTACAACTGTTGATTGCTGGCGATAACATTCGTGACACCCAAGTGAAATTAATCAAGGCTGAAGGTGTCACGCTCAGCAGCGTTGATAAAACCGACAGTAACGACCATTTATTCGTTAATTTGGACTTAAGCCAAGCTAAACCACAACAACTTACTTTGGGTCTATATAAAGACGACCAATTAGTTGATCAATTTGATTATGAGCTGCAAACCCGTCAAAAAGGTTCACGCGATCGCCAAGGGTTTAGTAATAAAGATGTGATTTACTTAATCACTCCAGATCGTTTTGTTAACGGTAATCCCGACAATGATAACCACCCAGACATGCTTGAAAAAGCCGATAGAAGCTTTGATGACGGCCGCCATGGTGGTGATATTATGGGGATCCGCAAAGCACTGCCCTACTTGCATGATTTAGGCGTGACTCAGTTGTGGATTAATCCTTTGCTTGAAAATAACCAACAAAAATATTCTTATCACGGTTATTCCACCACAGATTTTTATAAAATAGACCCTCGTTTTGGTAGCAATCAAGAATACCAAGCCTTGGTAGAAGAAGCGCAAACCTTTGGCATTGGCATCATCCAAGATGTGGTTGTTAATCACATGGGCTCCGGTCATAAATGGATGAGCAGTATGCCGAGTAACACTTGGATTAATGGTCAATCACGTTGGGTGAAAGACCCTACAAATGTTAGCTATTCAAGCCATAGACGCACTACCGTACAAGATCCTTACTCTGTGAATGCAGACACGGTCGATTTTAGTGATGGATGGTTTGACGTCACTATGCCAGATCTCAATCAACGCGATCCGCACATGGCAACATACTTAATTCAAAATAGCATTTGGTGGGTTGAATACGCGGGGCTGAGCGGTATTCGCGAAGACACCTACTCTTATGCTGACAAAGATTTTCTAACAGCATGGTCAAAGGCCATTATGGATGAATACCCGCATTTTAATATTGTTGGTGAAGAATGGAGTAGTAACCCAGTGACGGTAAGCTACTGGCAAGCTGGAAAGAAAAATGCAGATGGTTATCAATCTTTTGCACCTAGCATGATGGATTTTCCGTTGTATGACTCTCTTATAGCAAGCTTAACCAAAGAGGAAGATTGGGGCGCTGGATTTATCGATCTTTACCAAATGTTGGCTAACGACGTGGTGTATGCCAATCCAAGCCAGTTAGTGTTATTTGAAGGTAATCACGACACTAACCGTATTTACAGTTTAATGAAAAACGACATTGCACTGTACAAAATGGCCATGGCTTATGTACTGACCAGCAACCGAATCCCACAAATATTTTACGGCTCAGAAATAGTCATGCAAAGTCCTACAGAAGACCGTAACGACGGCGCTGTACGCGCAGATTTTCCTGGTGGCTGGCCACAAGACAGTGTCAATGTGTTTACGGGTAAAGGGTTGAATGCACAACAAACCGAAGCACTTAACTTCGTACGTACATTATTAAATTACCGTAAAAACTCATTAGCGATTCAACAAGGTAAGTTGCAGCACTTTGTGCCAAAAGACGGTGTTTATGTTCAAAGTCGTCATCAAGGCGATGAAACGTTACTGATCATTTACAATAAAAACAGCCAAGCCATTGAGCTTGATTTACAACGTTTTAAACCTGCTATTAATGACAACACTGCTGGCGTTGATATTATCAACAAACACACGTACTCATTATCTAAGCCGCTTACCTTGGCCAATAAAGGTGTCACGATTCTTAAACTGAGCCATTGATTTTTATCACAGATATGTAGACTCGAATATGTAGAGTCGAATATTTAGAGTCGAATATTTAGACGTTGGAATTTACGCTCTAAAGTTTAGATACAGATACGTTCAGTTATTTGACATTAAGGAGTGGTTCTATGTTCTCCAATAGAATCACTCTCATAAAAATAATAAAAGAGAGACTCATGCGCCCCATCACTAAACCGTTAGTAAGCCAACTTCGCCTACCTTCACCGACCCCAAAGGCATTGGTACTAGCCTGTATACTGGGGTTAGGATTAAGCGCTTGCCAACCCAATAGCGTTGAACAAACTGATACTGCGGTAAAAAACGATAACGAAAACGTATCAGTTACTCAAACAAGTCAAACTGTTGCAACAGGCAAACCTGTGGTATATCAAGTATTCACTCGTCTGTATGGCAACACCAATACTACCAACAAAGCTTGGGGAACTATAGCCGAAAATGGCGTAGGTAAATTCAGTGATTTTACCGATGTGGCATTACAAGATATAAAATCATTAGGCACCACTCACCTTTGGTATACCGGCGTACCACATCATGCGTTGGTCAATGACTATACGGCTTATGGCATTGGTAATGATGATCCTGATGTCGTCAAAGGCCGTGCGGGCTCACCTTATGCGGTAAAAGACTATTACAACGTCAATCCAGATTTAGCGGATAATCCGGCTAATCGATTGGCAGAATTCGAAGCATTAATCGACCGCACCCATGCCAGTGGTATGCAAGTCATCATCGACATCGTACCTAATCATGTCGCGCGCAATTATCATTCTATTTCAGCGCCAAAAGGCGAGCCAGACTTTGGTGCTAACGACGATAAAACTAACACCTATAGTAGACACAACAATTTCTATTATGTAGTCGGTGAAGACTTTCAAGTCCCACAAGCATCGGATGGTTATCTGCCATTAGGCGGCGAAACACATTCCCTCATTGATGGAAAGTTTGCCGAGTCACCGGCTAAATGGACCGGCAATGGCTCACGTTTAGCCAAGCCCGATGCCAACGATTGGTACGAAACCGTTAAAATAAATTATGGAGTCAAACCCGATGGTAGCCATGACTTCCCTGCTCTGCCAAAAGAATATGCAAACAAAAGCGCAGCCGAGCATTTAGCCTTTTGGCAAGCACAAGCGACTGATGACATTCCAGATTCATGGCGTAAGTTTGAGCACATTGCGCAATATTGGCTAGCCAAAGGCGTAGATGGTTTTCGCTACGACATGGCTGAAATGGTACCAGTAGAGTTTTGGAGCTACCTCAATAGCCACATCAAGCACACCAACCCAAATGCGTTTATTCTGGCTGAGGTGTATAACCCCGATTTATACCGCGATTATATTCATTTAGGTAAAATGGATTACTTGTACGACAAAGTCGATTTATATGACAGCTTAAAAGCCATAATTCAAGGTAAAGCTAGCACTGCAGCCATTGCGACAGTTCAAGCCAAAGTCAGTGACATCGATCAGCACATGCTGCATTTTTTAGAAAACCACGACGAACAACGCATCAACACCATCGACTTTGCCGGCAATCCATTTAATGCCCTACCAGCGATGGTGGTGTCTACAACCTTAAGTCGCTCACCCACTTTGCTATATTTTGGCCAAGATGTAGGTGAATCAGGCGCTGAAAATGCAGGCTTTGGACAACCGACCCGCACCAGTATTTTTGATTATGTGGGCGTACCGGCTCATCAACGCTGGATGAACAACGGCAAGTTTGATGGCGGACAGTCCACAAGCGATGAAAAGACATTACGCGGTTATTATCAAACGTTATTAAACTTAAGCCACACTGCTACTGCGCTAAGCGGTGAGTACAGGGAACTCGATAGCCTACAACGCCAAAATAAGCTTAAAGGCTATGACGACAGCGTATTTGCTTTTAGCCGTTTTAACGAAGTACAGCAATTGATCATTGTCAGTAATTTCAGTCAAAGCCACAGCAAACAATTTACCCTTCAGTTACCAAACACACTGATACAAACGTGGCAAATTAGCAGTAATAAAAAGCTGACAGATTTGCTGAAAAGTACCCCACAGAATCAACAACTCATTTTACACAAAGATGGCAGCGCCAGTGTTGATATTGAATTAGCCCCTTTGCAGTCTGTTATTCTTAACGTCGCCAATAAGGCATAAACTGATACTTATAATTGTTTAGTTTATGTAAAAAAGTATCTCATTAAAAAGCCACAGATATGCTTACCTGTGGCTTTTTTAAACGTTTATCGATAACGCACAGACTAAATATTCGGCATCGTTTCAATTGCGCTTAAGGGCAATCCACAGGCCTGTTCGCGTAAAAAATCCATTCCAGACAAAAAGCCTGAAAACATTTTTAGCGCTATAAACTGGCCCTCAACCGTAGTGATATAATTATCACCCTGCTTATTCAGTGCTCCAGCTGAAATTAAAAAACTCATTTCTAACGGGAATGCGTGCCACAAAGACTTGCCGGTATAGGCTTTACATTGTCGATTGTCCAGTAAGCCGCAGCCCATCATCATCATTAAATAATGCTGTGACAGTGCCTTGGTTTTTAATGGTTTGGTATAACAAGTGCCGCTATGTCCTGCTTTGATACGGTTAATGTAATCTGGGATATTAAAACTGGAAATTCTAAATTGCTCCCCAAAGCGGCCAAATGCGCCTGAACCGACACCGAAGCAGTCTTCACCATCTAATACATATTTATGTTCAACTGGCTGACCAAAATTACGGCTAAAGGTCCACGGAAACTCCATAATATAGTGTTCAGCTAACGCTTGTTTTACCGCTAAAAACTGTGGCCATAACGCTTCAGGTTCGCCAGCAAGGCAACCGGCTTTTTTGCGATTTTTACCAATGCCAATGGTTAACGGATAAGTGGTAATTTGATCTGGACGTAAACGAATGGTTTGAGCCAAGTCGTTCGCCACCGTCTGCGGTGTTTGCATGGTAAAGCCATACATCATATCGAGATTAACCGTAGGGATAATCTCGATAGCGCGGCTAACATACTCAGCTTGTTGTAAACCGCTGCCAAATTTTTCAAAACGACCAACCGCTTTTAAAATCTTATCGTCAAAGCTTTGTATTCCAATCGACATTCGGTCGACCAAACCGTTAAGCAAATGCGGCTGACCATTTTTAAAGTAAATAGGATCGCTTTCACAAGTGACTTCACGTACTGATGTTAATGACTTAATCAACTCTATTGTTTTGATCAGCTCATCTTCTAAAATAGTTGTGGTGCCACCGCCGATATACACCCGATTAAAACGAAATCCTTTGGCAAGCACTTGGCGGATTTCTTGTCTCAGCGCCTTAAAGTATTCTCGGGCTACTGGTTCATTAAATTTAATTTTATGAAACGAGCAATAACGGCACAAGGTATGACAAAAAGGAATGTGGATATAAAGCGTTTCAATCGGCTTGTCTGGCACAATCAGCTGTTGTAATTCATCAAGTGCTACAGCATCTTGCAGATTTAATGAATGTCTTATGGTTTGGCCCATAACCCAGTCAAGGCTGCTTGTGGCAATATTCAACTTTGAGGACGAAAAGAATGTGTTCATGAGTTGGCCTTAGTCTTAGATACTGCCAATGGCATGAGTATTTAAATCAGCAGAATGGGCTTCAGCCAATCCTGAGTATCTGCGTAAGTGTGCTATTTAACAGCGATTATTTGTGTGATATTAGATTGCGTGATTAGATTGCGTAATTAGAAAATCTATATTTATATGTATAACCACACCTTTACCTTTATCTACACAATACGAGCCTTCCTATTGTTAAAGTTTGATGTTGATCACATATTGAAATTCAACGGTTCAAAGGGGATTGTGTGCTTAATTGGTGAAATGGATTTATCCGAGCCAGAAATCAACACTGAAGAGTTAGTGAGTGAAATTGAAGAGTGTATGGTAAATTATATTTACATTAGGCTTATCTAGAACCAACTAGTGCTAAGCCACATATTGTCATCTTGATTAATTTAGTGATTACAAATTTTATCTGCTGCAGTGGTAATACCGCCGTCACTGGGAATAAACTTACCTTTGCCCTCTAAAAACTCAATCAGCATCTCAGCGTCCATCTCTGTTGCAGAGCAAGTATGATAACGAGTATCTGCACCAAATGTAGTTTGCATCATCATTTTAAGTTCTTGTTTTGTTAACGCTGAGCCGTGGGTTAGCATCATTTGCATAACTTGATGACCGTGAACTGATCCAGACATAGTATCTCCAATTAAAGATGTAATTTATTTGTACTTTATAACGTATTTTTTAATTATAAATATCGATCTCACACACAAGATTTGATTCAGTATAATGGTTCAACAACAGGCCTTGGTTATAATGAAAAAGGATCACCATTCCAAGTGTCTTGGAGTGTCCGCCCTAAAGGGGTTAAAGTGAATGTTAGCACTGTGGGCAAGTGGTGTGTGGGTAACATTTTCAAGGAGAAAACGCTCTTGGTGTGAGAAACTTAGTCACTAACCCAGCGCTACTTGCAGAAATCAAGTAACTGCGATTCGCCGAACTTTAGCTGATGAAATGAGAAGTCACAGATAGCAGATCTGTGAACTTCTGGATTACATCTTGTAGATAACTGTCTATAATTATGGACTTTGCTATTTATTTGGCGGTGATTAAGGGGTTATGACTGTTACCGCAATTGCAGAATGATAATTGATGCTTTAGTTTTTAAGCAATTTTCGCATCGGAATGCAATCCAAACTAATTCCCCTTGGCGAATGATAAGTCGATACTTCATCACCAACAAAACCACAGGCACGGTAAAATGACGCTGCGTTCAGTGTAGATTCAAGTTGTAATAATTTCAGATCATTATCCAAGGCTAACTCTTCCAGAAAAACCAACATGAACTTTGCGACCCCTTGGCCAGAATGGTCAGGATCGACAAAAATAGCGTCTATCATGCCAGTTTCGAGATTAACTTTACCGCATCCGATAACACGATCCTTGAATACCGATACAAAGAAGTTCGCTACAATATCATTAATCAATGCTGCTGAAATGTCGCCTTGTGTCCATAGTGCCAACTGCGATGAACTATAAAAGCCGGTGCATTTTTCAATAATAGCTCGGTTTCTCATGCTGTAAATAGATTGAACGTCAGACTCTAGCGCTTTCCTGATTTTCATCATAAATGACCTTGAATTAGTGACCTCATGAATGTAATTTACGGGTTTGGTGACCAGCACCAATAATTGAATAAATCACACGTCTTCATTATCAATAACATAACGCTTAGCGCTTGTTTTAACAACTGTATTGCTCAATAGCACTAGTCTGTGCAATCTAAAACTCAACCATTAGATTAATCGCGTTACAGCCAAGCTCAAAACTGCAATAATAATGCTATGCGCAGTAACTGATTGATTATTCGACTACGTTATCCGCTTCATGTTTAATTTACCTCTAATAGGATTTCCCCATGCGCGCTTTTGTAGTTCGAGCCAGAGCAGCTCCCGTTGATAGCCAACAATTTTTGGCAGGTATTGGTCAATCGGCCCACACTGAAATTTTAGCTCACACTTTGATGAATACCATTTTTGTCGCCCAATCACATCGCGACGATGTAGTGGTGTATTTAGTGTTAGAAAGCACCCTCGATTTTTCTCGCACCATCTGTTTCCGTTCAAGTGAGTTAGGTCATATTGGCGGCTTCCATGAGCAAAACTTAACCCATAAAATTGCTAAAGCTTTAACGACATCTAAAGGCATGGCGAAAGAACAGTTACGTGAAGTTGAAGCAGGTATCACAGTGCGCACTGTGAGTTTTGAAAAACTGGTGCAAGAGTTAGCGGAAGATTATCAGCTGTATATGTTAGAGAAAAAAGGCACCCCAGTACGTGATATCGAGTTTGCTGCTAACCCGTGTTTTTTACTGACCGATCATATTCCTATGCCTAAAAAGAGCTTTAACAGTCTTAAACGCCTGGGTACCCAGCATATAAACTTGGGGCCCAAAATGTTGTTTGCATCACAATGCGTGGTGTTAATACACAATGAATTGGACATGAGATTGTAAATTAATACGATTGCGTAAAGGATAAAGTGTTGGTGAACAATGTCTGAGTCAAGTAATCAACCCTGAGCCAATCATTGTTCGTGGGGTAATAAAATTGTTGCGTAATTTCACTTCAAGCACTTGCTTGGCACACTGAATACGTATGCAAATCTTTGCTGTATAAACGAAAAGCGTCATATATTACTTGTTCTAAAGATAAAATAATAATCAACAAGGACATACTATGGCGCGCGTTTTATTTAACGGAGCAAATCCGCTATCCACACAGTCACACTTTGCACTTAATGTTATCGCAGTAGCTTGTGCTGTCGCGTTATCAACCATTCCCAGTCTCGCTCAAGCTAAAACCATTAATGTCGCCTCGCCTGACAAGCACATCAACATCAGCTTGACCGATGATAATGGCCGTCCTGAATACCAAGTAAAATTTAATGACAATATTGTTATCAACCCAAGTAAATTAGGGTTGGTATTTCAACAGGTAGGTGAATTAGGTACTGATTTTAACATTAAACATGTGACTAACAGCAGCGTAGACCAAACATGGCAGCAACCTTGGGGTGAACGTGAAAATATCCGCGATCATTACAACCGCGTGGTCGCCACTCTGAGTAACGGCAAAATTGACTTCGATATCGAATTTAAAGCATTTAATGACGGTATTGGCTTTCGTTACCTAGTGCCAAAACAAACCGGGTTGGCTAACACACCAAAACTCGATATTACCGATGAATTGACTGAATTTGCCATCCCAGATCCACAACACACAACCGCATGGTGGATCCCCGGGCGCGGCTGGAACCGCTACGAATATTTATACCGTACAACCTCACTTGATAAAATCGACAGAGCCCACACACCTATGACTTTTAGAACGGCTGATGGCGTGCATTTAAGCATCCATGAAGCCGCCCTCACCGATTATGCCGCAATGGTGCTTAATCAAGGGCGTGACGGTATTTTACGTGCTGATTTAACCCCCTGGTCAGATGGTATTCGAGTGAAGACTCAACCTGGCTTTTCAACACCTTGGCGTACGATTCAAATTGCTAAAGATGCCCCAGGTTTACTTAACTCAGATCTTATCCTTAATCTTAATGAACCCAATAAACTAGGTGATGTGTCTTGGGTGCAACCGGGTAAATACGTCGGCATTTGGTGGGGAATGCACCTCAATGAAAACACCTGGGGAAGCGGCCCTAAGCATGGTGCGACCACCAGCGAAACTAAGCGTTATATGGACTTTGCCGCCCAATATGGGTTTGATGGGGTATTGGTAGAAGGTTGGAATGAAGGCTGGGATGGTAGTTGGTTCGATAACGGCGATGTATTCAGCTTTACGAAGGCTTACCCTGATTTTAATATCGATGAGATTACACAATACGGTCACAATAAAAATGTCCGTTTAATTGGTCATCATGAAACCTCAGGTTCAGTGACTAATTACCGAAATCAAATGAGTGATGCTTATGATTTATATCAAAAACATGGCGTGACTCAAGTTAAAACCGGTTACGTAGCAGACGGTGGTGACATTAAGCGCGTTGATGAAAATGGTATAGTGCGCCATGAATGGCACGACGGCCAATTTATGGTTAACGAATATCTACATAGCGTTACCGAAGCCGCAAAACGTGGCATTAGCATTAATACTCACGAGCCGATTAAAGATACCGGTCTACGTCGTACTTATCCAAATTGGATAGCACGCGAAGGCGCTCGAGGCCAAGAGTTTAATGCATGGGGAAGCCCACCTAATACTCCAGAACATACAGCAATTCTACCTTATACCCGTATGCTGGCTGGGCCGATGGACTTCACCCCTGGGATCTTTAATTTAGCGCCTGAAGGTCTAGATGCGGTTAACCGCGTAAAAACCACACTCACAAAGCAATTAGCCTTGTATGTCGTGTTGTACAGCCCTATTCAAATGGCTGCAGACTTACCGCGTAACTATGTGCAACGTCTCGATGCCTTCCAGTTTATTGAAGATGTACCAACAGATTGGAGCGACAGTATCGCCCTTGCAGGTGAAGTTGGCGACTATGTTGCCTTTGCAAGAAAACAGCGCGGTGCAGAAGACTGGTATCTAGGCGCATTAACAGATGAAGAATCACGGAAATTGACGCTAAAATTAGACTTCCTCACGTCAGGGAAACGCTACCAAGCCCAAATTTATCGTGACGGTGATAAAGCGGATTGGCTAACAAACCCTTATGATTACGTGATTGAAACCAAAATCGTTACTGCAAAAGACGCGCTGACACTTAACCTCGCAGCCAGTGGGGGTACCGCGATTCGTTTTAAAGCCTTGTAACGCTAGAATGTTACATAAGTGTTCGCATTAGGTTGCTCACAAAGCATGAATACGTATGTAGTCAGTTGTACCAAGAACAAGCTCGAGGATACTATAAAACATGCTATTTCGTTTCTAATTGCAGGATGGAATGGTTTAGGTCGTTTATGGTGTGTCTTCGGCCATGGAGACCATCAGCTTTAGAGTACCTTGATTAACTTTATCCACTGATTATTTGACGAAAGTCGCTAATGGATAAAGCGTAGGTTTTGGCGAATACCCGTCTTAGGGAGATGCGTATTCGCCATTTTTTTAACTATTAATATGTAACGTAGCCAACGTAATGGTTACCAACGAATTCTCCATAAGCAATAAAATTAAAAGAAGTAAGCACAACGACTTACCAAAAAGGATGTCACATGTCTGACAATAATTATAAAAACGTCACCCAACAACCGCAGCTTAATTTTTGGCAAATCTTCAATATGTGTTTTGGATTTTTGGGGATCCAATTTGGTTTCGCACTGCAAAACGCCAATGTCAGCCGTATCTTTCAAACTCTAGGAGCATCCATTGATGATATTCCCATTTTATGGATTGCCGCACCGCTCACGGGTCTCATAGTACAACCTATCATCGGTTATTTAAGTGATAACACCTGGAATAGATTAGGCCGTCGTCGCCCCTATTTTTTAATTGGTGCGGTATTAACCACATTGTCGCTATTTATCATGCCGCACTCACCTACGTTATGGATTGCTGCGGGTATGTTGTGGATTATGGATGCCTCAATCAATATCGCCATGGAGCCGTTTCGCGCTTTTGTCGGCGATAATCTTCCCAAAAACCAGCGTACCCAAGGCTATGCAATGCAGAGCTTTTTCATTGGTATTGGTGCGGTGGTGGCATCTGCCTTGCCATATATTTTAACCAATGTATTTGATGTCGAAAATACCGCCCCAGCGGGCGAAATTGCCGACTCTGTACGCTATGCATTTTACTTTGGTGGCGCGGTACTAATGTTGGCCGTGGGTTGGACCATTATTTCAACCAAAGAATACTCTCCAGAGCAATTGGCTGAATTTCATCAACAAGACACTACTGATGCACAAGACACTAACGCCAATACGCGTACAGTCAAACAATATCAACATGGTGCCATTATATGGATGGCGATTGGCGCCATTTTCACTCTCGCAATTGTAAGCCTAGACCTAGATAAGCAACTTTATATTTTAAGTTTGGGTATTTTTACCTTCGGACCACTGCAACTTTACTGCTCGCGTAAGTTAGCCAAACTGTCAAACAATAACGCTGAATCGTCAGCAACACGCGACGGCTTAGGCATGACGTTTAATGTTGTCGATGATTTGTTTCATATGCCTAAAGCCATGCGTCAGCTAGCGCTGGTACAGTTTTTTGCTTGGTTTGCCCTATTTGCAATGTGGATTTACACCACAGCGGCCGTTACTTCGTACCATTACGGCACCACTGATGTGGTATCACAAGCCTATAATGATGGTGCAGATTGGGTCGGTATCTTATTCGCGTCATATAACGGCTTTGCTGCAATTGCTGCGATTATTATTCCGTTTCTAGCCAAAGCCGTCGGCATTAAGCTCACCCATACCATCAACATGTTTATTGGCGGTGCGGGTCTCATCAGCTTTATGTTTATTGAAAACCCTAACCTGTTGTGGATACCGATGATTGGCGTTGGTTTTGCTTGGGCATCCATTCTATCGGTACCTTACGCCATGTTATCAGGTGTGTTACCCCCGAAAAAAATGGGCGTTTACATGGGGATTTTTAACTTCTTCATTGTGATCCCACAGCTGTTAGCGGCCAGTATTCTTGGCTTATTGCTTAAGGTATTTTTTGATGGACAACCTATTTACGCGTTAGTACTAGGCGGGATATTTATGATGTTGTCGGGCATTGCGGTGTTATTTGTCGATCAAGACAAGCAAACACAATAAGAATTACCAGTCTTTGTCACTGGTAACTAGGGTCTGTTGATCTTTGCAGGTTAAATTTTGTTCGAGATAAAAACGTTTTAATCGAGGCGAGCGGATTGCTGCCTAGCAATCTAAGCTACTTTTACTTAACGAAGAGTAACTCAACAAAGAGTAAAACGTTTTTAGCCGAACCTTTCGGGCAGCGTTTGTTGGTCATTTTTACTGCGTTATCGACTTTTTATGTAGAATAACTACACCACAAAGTCTCTGCCTTGTACAAATGACCAACAATTTGCTGCAAAAACAACCTTGAAAGATCAACAGGCCCTAAATTAAGATCATTATTTTGGGGAATTCCATGTTAAAACCACATTTACTCACGCATCACAGCATCATAGCGAAAGCTGTCACAACTAGTCTGATGGCACTAGCCTTAAGTGCATGCTCACCAGCTGATACTCAAGTAAACACACAAGCTCAGGTTATTAACGTCGCACCCGGTACGCCGGGCATAGAACCTACTTGGGCTTTCTCAGGAAAAACTGGTATAGGCACATCTTATGAGCCCTATGTTAACGGCCATTATCAAGACACAGCTGCAAACCCTGTCAGTAAAGTGTGGTTTTCGATAGCTCAAGGCGTATTAACCGAAACCATGTTTGGCCTTATTCACAATGCCCAGCTTAAAGAACTGCAATTTATTATCTCTGGCAATGGCTTTGTCGATACTGAAAAAGACCACACTATCAGCACTATTGAGTATTTAGATACCGATGATATGGGACGACCATTATCGCTGGCTTATAAAGTCATTAATAAAGATGTTGAAGGTAAATACCAAATAGAAAAACATATTTTTACCGATCCCGATAGAAATAGCTTGATGATGAAAGTCACCTTTACTGCTTTTGAGGCTGGCATTACGCCACACCTTTATGTCAATCCGCACATTGATAACAGTGGTTCAAATGACATTGCTAGTGTTGAAGGCCAATCGCTAGTGGCTTACACCAGCGACACTAATTCAACGGTAATGACCGTTAAAACAGATGTTGATTTTGTCGCTGCAAGCGCTGGGTTTGTCGGCACATCAGATGGTATTGTCGATTTACAAGATAACGGTAAACTTGACTCTCATTACCAAACCACTAGCGACACCAATCAAGGCGGCAACGTCGCCCTAACCGCACAATACCCTACCCTCACCAATGCTAATGACAGCCTAAGCTTTAATTTGGTTATTGGTTTTGGTAAAGACAAAGCAAGCAGCTTAGCCACCACTCAAGCGACATTAGATGCGGGTTATGACGCCGTTAAACAAGCGTATTTAGGCGACGATAAACATCTTGGCTGGAAAGATTACTTAGCCTCGCTGAAGCCATTAAATGACATGAGCAGCAACACTACAGATAACGGTAAGTTACTCTATGCCAGCGCCTTAGTGTTAAAAGCTCAAGAAGATAAAACCCATGCTGGTGCGTTAATCGCATCACTTTCAAATCCTTGGGGCGACACCGTTTCAGCTAAAGTCGGTAGCACAGGCTATAAAGCCGTATGGCCACGTGATTTTTACCAATGTGCAATGGCATTTTTAGCCATGGGCGATACTCAAACACCAAAAGTGGCTTTTGAATATTTAAAGCAGGTTCAAGTACAACAACAAACACCTGGTTTTGCAGGTACACCTGGATGGTTTTTACAGAAAACCCATGTCGATGGTGAAATTGAATGGGTTGGCGTGCAGTTAGATCAAACCGCTATGCCAATCATGCTCGGCTGGAAACTGTGGCAAGCAGGTGTGCTTAGCGATGCAGAAATAACACAATGGTACAACGACATTCTTAAACCAGCCGCTAACTTTTTAGTTAAAGGCGGTAACGTAAAACTGGATTGGAATGACACTGAAATTAACCCTCCTAGTACTCAACAAGAACGCTGGGAAGAACAAGCAGGATTCTCTCCATCCACAACTGCAGCCGTAATTGCCGGTTTAGTGGCTGCCAGTGATATTGGAGCGCTAGCCAAAGATGAACGAGCACCTGAGTATGCCGATTTAGCACGTAAGCTTCAAAGTCAGCTTGAAACCACGATGGTCACCACCACTGGCTTATTAGGTGAAACAGATGCCAAAGGTAATATTGCGCCTTACTATGTTCGCATTAGCCCAAATGGTAACCCTAATAACACCGATAAACTCATCGATAACAATGGTAAACCTGGTTTAGATCAGCGCATGATCCTCGATGGTGGTTTTTTAGAATTAGTCCGTTATGGTGTGGTTAACGCCCAAGACCCTGTTATTAAAAACAGCGTCATGCTAATAGACAACCAAGGTCTTGAAGATAACTTACGAGTTAAATACCAATTTACCGCCAAAGATGGCAGTAAAGTACCAGGATATCGCCGCTATGGTAACGATGGATATGGTGAAGACACAGTCACAGGTCTTAGCTACGCAGAAAAAGGCGACACCGTAAATCAACGAGGTCGAGTATGGCCTTTCTTTACCGGTGAACGCGGTCATTACGAATTAGCCTTAGCAAAAGCGAACGACACCTTAACCCCTGACACGAAGAAAGTATTAATCAATACCTATGTTCAAGGCATGGAAACCTTTGCTAACCAAGGGTTAATGTTACCTGAGCAAGCTTGGGACGGCGTAGGCAATGAGACTCGTTATAATTACAAAATGGGCCAAGGCACCAACTCAGCAACACCGCTAGCGTGGACTCATGCTGAATACGTTAAATTGGTGCGTTCGATGACCGATGAAAAAGTATGGGACTTTTACCCTGTTGTACAACAAACACTCGCTAAATAGCACTGTATTAATCACAGTGTATTGATAGCACTGTATTAGCTTGTTCAATAAGCCGTTGTGACTCACAACGGTTTTATTTTTTGTGTGTATTTTGAAACAAATCCTTGTTAATTCAACACTATCTTGTTACAAATACACCGGATTAATAAAAGTTAACGTTAAGGAACAACAAATGGATTGGTATGTAAAAGTATTGAAGCAGTATTTTGATTTTAGCGGCCGTGCACGTCGTAAAGAATACTGGATGTTTGGATTAATCAGTGCGGTGATCAGTATCGTACTGACGCTATTAGACATGGGTGTCGGTTTTTACAGCGACGTCTACGGTGCAGGGGTATTAAGCTCAATTTATTCACTCGCCATCATGATCCCAAGTATCGCAGTGAGTGTCCGTCGTTTACACGACACAGACCATTCTGGTTGGTGGTTATTATTGATATTTATTCCATTACTTGGCATATTAATTTTACTGGTTGTGATGTGCTTTAACAGTAAAGATGACAACGAATATGGGCCAAATCCAAAAACAGTACCAAATCCAGACAGTCCCGATAATTTAACGGTTTAGTCCTAAGAGACTTATTAACATCGTCGTTATCGTCAATACCACGAAAAAAGCATAGTCATGGACTATGCTTTTTTCGTATGTTTTTACCCATCATTGCTTACCACAACAAATACTTGGATTAACTAACTTTTTGCTGGCATTAACTAGTTTTTTGCAGGCAGTAACTAATCTTTTGCAGGCAGTAACTTGGTCACACCATTCATCAATAATACCGCCAAACCACCAGCAACAACACCAAATAGTGCATTCAACACGCTTGGGGTTAATAGCCCTAAAACGTCACCAACAACACTCACTTGGCTTACCAGCGTTTCTGCATGCACAATCCATTCAGACACCACATGAATTCCGTGAGTTAAAATACCGCCACCGACCATAAACATGGCAATAGTGCCGACAAATGTCAGGACCTTCATTAAGTAAGGGGCAGCAGATACTAATCCTAAACCCAATTTATGCCCTATTCCACTTGGCTTACGCTGAGCCAGAAACAAACCAAGATCATCGATTTTAACAATCCCTGCTACTAAACCGTATACCCCTACCGTAATCACAATGGCAATCACACATAAGGTTAAAAATTGCCCCATTAGATCCATGTGTGCAGCAACACCTAAACTAATAGCGATGATCTCAGCCGATAAGACAAAATCGGTACGAATAGCCCCTTTTATTTTTTCTTTTTCGAATGCGGCTAAATCTTCGATATCCGCTTTTGCTTTGGCGACTACCGCATCGTCATCAATCACAGGAGCACGCTTATGTGTTAGTGAATGATAGACTTTTTCAAAGCCCTCATAACATAAAAACAAACCACCAAACATTAATAAAGGCGTTATAGCCCATGGAATAAATGCGCTGATCAGCATGGCCATCGGCACTAAAATCACTTTATTTTTAAATGATCCCATCGCCACCGCAAATACCACAGGCAGTTCACGATCAGAAGCAACACCCGACACTTGTTGTGCATTTAAGGCTAAATCATCACCCAGAACGCCCGCAGTTTTGCGTGCAGCCACTTTACTCATTGCCGCCACATCATCCAGAATAGTCGCAATATCATCTAATAGGGTTAATAAACTGGCACCGGCCATAAAAAACTTATCCTTTAAAAACAATTGAATAGCAGGAATTACACACATGTTTGAAAGCGATTTAATGATATGAGCACGTAAGTTGTTACTGTAAAATAAGTGATCTTAACTCAGAGCATTAGTTTGCCAAGCTTCTGTAAATAAACAAAAATAGCACTACATAAAGTATTCAATGCACTTAATATCAATTATCTAATTATCTTCAACATTTGCACCACATGAACTACGCACCACTAAATGGGTCTTGATTAATCGCTGGCTAACTTCTTGACCACGGATTAACTTCAACACACTTTCGACAAGTATTTCACCTGCGAACTGAGTATCTTGCTTTATGGTTGTTAACGCCGGATTGGCAAAACTGGCCACTGGAATATCATCGTATCCCACTACAGCAACTTGATCTGGCACTACAACACCGCGCTTTTTCAATGCACGAATGGCCCCTATCGCAATAAGATCACTCGCAGTAAAAATAGCATCAAATGTCACGCCGCTATCTAATAATACGTTGGCGGCATGATAGCCAGAGGCTTCGGTATTAATAGCGTCATGCTGTAACTGTTTGTCGGCTTCGATACCGGTAGATTTTAAAGCATCAACATGACCTAAATATCTGTCGCGAAATTCAGGGCTGCGACTTGACGAGTCACCTAAAAACGCAATGTGTTTATGCCCTAACCCGAGCAAATGCTCCGTGGCCACAAAACCACCTTGATGATTATCGCAACCAATAGACAACACCGCTTTATTGTTATGCTCAGCTCCCCAGATAACAAAGTGAGTATTTTTTTCGATAAGCTTATCAAGTTTATGGGCATAATCCATATAATCGCCATAACCTAATAAAATAATACCATCGGCTTTATTGCTGTCTTCATAATCTGCATGCCAATCCGTTGAAAGCTGCTGAAATGACACCAATAAATCATAACCTTGACGGGCGGTTGCTCGAGTAATCGAACCCAGCATAGAGAGAAAAAATGGGTTGATCATCGACTCATCGTTAGTAGGATCTTCACAAATTAGCAATGCTAACGTATGGCTATTTTGCATGCGTAAGTTACTGGCATTTTTATCGACTTTATAATTGAGTTCTTTTGCAATGGCTTGAATACGCTGTCGCGTTTCTAAATTTACCAATGGACTGTTTCTTAACGCACGAGACACTGTCGATTGCGACACGCCTGCACGGTAAGCTATATCAATAGAAGTCGCTTTAGATGTCATTTCTCTGCATCGCCTTTAGTTAATGGGTGAAGGTTTGAAACTGAAAGTACCCACATTTGCTTTTAATAATGATTTAAAAAAATAGTTAGCCTCTACTATTATGAAATTTATAAATATTGTAGTTTATTCACTTAAAATATTTATTCATAATTCTATCATTTCATAGTAATGAGCCAACTTAAGCTAGCTGAATACGTAAATGGGGGTAGTTAACTACATCATTTACTTTGGTTTTAGGTATCTATTATCATATGTTAAGTTAAGTTATCAGTAATTACTATGGGTAATTTTTTTAACATTAAGAAGGTGGTATTGTTAATTATTCATTTAAAAGGACTTAGTAACATGCTTATTCAATTTAATAAATTATGGGTTAACCATCCTTATCCCAGCAACCCTTGCGACAAAACATTATTCGCTAATCAATGTGCTATCCGTATGGGTGTGTCATTAGAAGCGTCTGGAATCGATATTTCATCTTTTGATAAAATGTATCCTCAACGTCGCTGTTATCCTGGTTTAAAACATACACCAAGGCATATCCTTGCTGCACAAGAACTTGCAAATTGGATTGACTCTGCTAGCTGTACATTTGTTGGTAACAAACAAGTCCTTAAAAACGATGCTCTATCTGTTTTAAAAGATAAAAAAGGCATTGTTTTTATAATGAATGGTTGGGGAAATACTGATCATATTGATTTATGGGATGGTGAATATTTAAAGGCTGGAGATCCTGACTGGCTTAATTTAGGAGAGCAAATATGGTTCTGGGAAATGTCAGCATGATTCGACCATTTGGTTTACTCGGATCATTATTGTTAATGTCATGTGCTAACGCTCATGTCAGTTTGAACGATGATTCAGGGCAATGCGTTTTCGATAAAGATACTCAACATATTTCTTTACAACTAAAAACACCATGTTCTCTCGTAAAGGTTAATGACGATGGGCGTTATTTTTATCAATACAATAATGTGAAAGTTTATATTGTTGCTGGTGCGCCTGCAGCTTTAGATGAACTCAAAAGATGGCAAGTGAAAGCGATTGATAAATGCTCATTACAATCACAAGCAGTGTTTATCACTGATGGCAAGATGACTGTTTCAACTGTAAGAGATAAAGGGTTAACGTGTCCAACAATTGGCCTAGATGAAAAGGTCTACCGTCACTTCTTAAATAATAAACAATAAATTTTTCTGGTAATAAGATTCTAACGCTATAAGTTGAATGTCTTTAAAGAGCTTCAATAAAGAAATTAACAACCAAGATGGCCAAAATCGAGAGAAACAACCAAGATGAATTGCTTATTTGGTTATGTCTCTCAATCTGCATTACTTATAATCCAAGTTCACTAAGCAAGTCATCTGCGTCATCGACAACAATGCCTTTAATATTGGGATCATTTAATACATCTTTTGATTTTACAGTGCTGACTTGCGCTGTTTTACCATGAGTTTCAATTAACGAATCCAAATCAAACTCTTCGTCCATTTCAAAGTCTGCTGAGCGTATAAACTCAGTTTTATCCATGGCGAATTCAAGATAAAAAATATGATTATTTTCAGTCTTAAATGACACTCGTCTGGCAACTGCATTATCGAGGTTTGTATCGATAGAAATAGTTAACTCTTTATTGATAACCAACATTTTAGGTTGGCTTTGGCTAATTGATGTTTGCAATTCTTTCGATATTTTACCAATAAAATCACCCAAAATTTGGTTCATTAATTCGCCCATAACATTACTGACATCATCAGAAGTATGTGAAAACGCGAGTTCTGTTTCAGGCATGCCCATGTTGATCATATAGCGGCGATAAATTTCAATAGCCGCAGCAGCTGAAAAATTGATAACAACTAAACCTGAAAAGCCGCCGTCGAAAATGGAAAAACACGCCAAATCAGGCTTTAAACGGGTACGAGAAATACTTTGAACCATCCCAGCATGACTAATATGGCTCGCACTAGTGCTAGACAGAACATGAGAAACAGAATGACAAAGTTTAAGTAAAATGTCGTCATTTTTGACTGTAGAAGATGAATTCATAACGTAGGTACCTTATCCATTAATTAAGCTAATCTTGCGGGTAAATCAAAAAAAAATCAAAATTAAAACAATCGATTAGCATGTTAATTAACCAATCAAACTTAATGGTACACTAATCATTTGATAATCAATAATTTTTTACAAATAAACACATTCAATTAACAAATGTAAAAATCAGCTGTTTGCTCACAAAAACAATCTTTCAAGCTTATGTTTTTTCATATTTTCATTATAATCGCACAACTTTGTATGGATTGTTTGAATTAGGACTGATGATGATTGGATTATTAAGACGCTTAACCATTTTAAAGCGCTTATTCATTATGTTAGCTTTAGCTGCTGTAGGCACTGTGGTTTTCGGTTCTTTTTCAATTAAAGAACAATATAATCATTTAATTGAGGAAAAATATAAGCAGATAAGTGGACAAGTCAGCCAATTAAGTAGCACTCTTGATGCGTTTAAATTGGCTAAGCCGGACGCTACGGTTGAAATATTAAGCCAATTTGCCAGTCAAATTGAGGTTAATGATCATCAAGCTTTTATCATTGTTGATAACCAAGACCGCATTATTGTTAATCCGCTTAATCAAAACTCTATCGGTAAACCACTTGCCAATTTAGCAACATTCAACGGTTCTAATTCATATCAACAATTGATCGCTAACGCCAAAAAAAACAACATCGCACAAAATGAACTTGCTATTGTCGACCAACAAAATCAGCCTCAAACAGTATTAGTCGCAGCGCAGTATTATTCAGCCCTTGATTGGACCTTAATCACTCAAGCTAACGTCAACGATGTTAATGAAAGCATGACGGGTATCATTATTGATTATTTTATTATCATGATGATTATTTCAGTGCCTATTTTTGCATTCTTTTTATTGTTGAATCATTCCATTACCCAACCTCTTAACGTCACTATCGATGCGATGGAACAGATAGCCAAAGGTGAAGGTGACTTGACCCAGCGTTTGTCGACTGAAGGTAACGACGAAGTGGCTAAATTGGCTGATGCATTCAATCAATTTGTGATTAAAATTGCCAATATGGTGGCTAATTTGCAACCGCTCGGGCATACCTTAAATGATGAAGCCATACATTTATTAGACACCGTAAAGTCATCTAATCAAAGCGCGAATCAAGTGCATAGTGAAACCCAAAGTGTCGCCGCGGCTATCAACCAGATGTTATCGACTAGCCAAGAAATGGCACGAAATACACAAGATGCAGCTGACGGTGCCGCTAATGTAAAACATCAAGCGGAACAGAATCAAAAATTGATGCAACAAACCGTTGAACAAACACAAAGTTTAGTCCATGAATTACATCAAGCTGAAACAGTGTCACTAACACTGAGTCATTCATCCGCTGAGATTGGCAGTATTCTTGATGTTATTGGCAGTATTGCAGATCAAACTAACCTGCTTGCGCTCAATGCCGCCATTGAAGCAGCACGAGCCGGTGAACATGGTCGAGGCTTTGCTGTAGTGGCAGATGAAGTACGAGCACTCGCGAATAGAACTCAGTCATCGACTAATGAAATCAATAAAATTATTAGTCAGATCCAAACGGGTATTCAATCGGTTATCGACAGCATTACTCATACCCAACGGGAGTCTGCTCAGTTACAGTCAAAAGCCGTTCAGTCAAGCGATGCAATTATCGAAATTCTAGCACTCATCGATAATATTAGTGGCATGACAGCACAACTTGCTAGTGCCACTGAAGAACAAGCATTGGTTACCGAAGACATCAATGTCAACGTCAATACCATTTCTGAACTCACCGAACAGTCGTTAACCGCTAACGAAACCCACAGCCAGGCAGCGCAATCGTTGCAAGCCATTAGTGTTGATATGAGCAAAACACTAGGGCAATTTAAAATATAATTAATAAAACGATTTATTAACTAAGGCTTGTCAGGCGGAGCATTGCAAATGTCAGCCCCAAAAGCCTTAGTTTTTTACCTGCTAAACCCTCTCATTCTTAGCACTGCCATTATTGGCTTATATCCCTGATGATTACATCGCCGATCATTTCGAGTCGAACATCACTTTTAGCCCTTCTGACTTTAGGGTATATTGTCTCCATCAGATTAAAAACTTGGGTTCTACAAGCATTTTTCAACCAAATGGCTAGTGAGTACTTTCGACTAGCTTATTGAAATATTGATACTTAATCCGATGAGTATTTAGTTGTCATTCATTACAGAGTATGTTGTTTATGTATCATAAAACGGTCACCATTGTTGCTCCTCACGGTATTCACACCCGTCCAGCGGCATTACTGGTAAAAGAGGCAAAAGAGTTTGATTGCGACATTATGGTCGAATGTAATGGAAAACAAGCCAGTGCGAAAAGTTTATTTAAGTTGCAAACATTAGGCCTTTACCAAGGCATGTCTGTGACGGTGTTAGCGTCAGGTGAACACGGCCAAGCAGCCGTTGACAAAATAGCCTCAATGCTGATTACGCTTAGTTAATAGGACAACGTTATGTCAATCAATGGAATCGTTGTATCTGCAGGTATCGCTTTTGGTAAAGCATTGACTATTACCACCCAACTGCCACCACTCGATTTTAAACTGCTTTCTATTGAACAAATTGACCAGCAACAGCAACAGTTAACCCAGGCAATTCATCACTTGATTGCACATTTACAACACTGCCAACATCACCTGTGCCCAGATTGTGATAATTTCCAACTGATTGATAGCGATATTATGTTGCTTGAAGATGAGGAGCTGCAGCAGCAACTACATCAACATATTGAGCAATTTAGAGTCTGCGCAGCTGTCGCAGTTGATCGTATTTTTAATCAACATGCTGCAGAAATGTTGTCATTAGACGACCCTTATTTGGCCAATCGTAGCGGTGATATAATTTGTTTGGCTAAACGCCTCACCAGTGCTTTGCATGGCCATTTGCAATGGGATTTATCAACACTCACTGAAGACACTATTTTACTCGCAGATGACTTAACCCCTGCTGAATTTGCCATATTGCCATTAACCCACATTACTGGACTTATTCTCGAATCAGGAGGCCTAACAAGCCATACTGCCATTTTGGCTCGGGCAGCAGGAATTCCTGCATTACTCAATTATCAGTTTTCACAATCTGAAGACCCTATTACAGATGGCTCGCAGCTTATTTTAGATGGTATGTCTGGTGAGTTACATATCGCCCCATCACCTGAACTTTTCGACCAATTAAAGCAAAAACAACAACAAGAGTTACTGCGTCGCCAAGCGTTAATGATTTATAAAGATAAGCCCAGTCAAACCAATGATGGTCATCTGGTCACTTTGCTGGCCAATGTGGGTAATCTGAGTGAAATATCTCATACAGCCGAAGTCGGAGCACAAGGCATTGGCTTGTTTCGTACTGAATTTTTATTGATGAATGCCAAAGCGCTACCTAATGAGCAGCAACAATATAAACTCTATTGTGACGCCCTTCATAGCTTACAAGGTGACGTACTGACCATTCGAACATTTGATATCGGCGCAGATAAAGAGATCCCTTGTTTGCCGCAAAGCAACGAAGATAATCCAGCTCTTGGCATTCGTGGTATTCGCTATAGTTTGGCGCACCCAGAGACCTTTATCACCCAAGTAAAAGCGATACTTCGGGCGGCGAATCATGGCCAGGTTCGATTAATGTTTCCGATGGTAAGCCAGGTTGAAGAACTTGACGCCGCATTTTTATTAATTGAACGTGCCAAAGCAGAATTAATTGAACAAGAAAAAGGTTTTGGTACCCTGAGTTACGGCATTGTGGTTGAAACCCCAGCAGCGGTATTGAACCTACCCAGCATGCTGCCACTGCTCGATTTTGTCAGTATCGGCACCAATGATTTAACTCAGTATACTTTAGCGGCCGATAGAACTAATCCGCATTTAGCCAAACAATATCCACCTTTATCACCTGCTGTTATCCAATTAATTTCCATCACCATAAACCACTGTAAACAGGCAAACGTTAAAGTCTCTTTATGTGGTGAACTTGGCAGCGATCCATACGTCTTACCTTTGTTAGTCGGACTTGGGCTTGATGAGTTGAGTATCAACCCGGCTAATTTATTAGACGTAAAAGTGGCATTGATTAAAGGTAATTACACAAAATTTGTCCGCCATGCACAACACATTGCTTTGTTAACTCGAATTACTGAAATTCGTAAAGCCATTAACGCTTTTGCACATGATTGCGATTAATCACACGAATAAAGTTGGTAAAGTTGACAGAGCCGTTTACAATTAAGCGCATAAAAATATTAATAAAAGGGGCTTGTTCTTATGGGATTTTTAAGCCGCATTAGACGACTTATTTCCGGCCAACCACCATTAACGGGTGGTATTGCCATTTATGCACCTGTATCGGGTGATATTGTTGCAATTGAAAAAGTACCCGACGTGGTATTTGCTGAAAAAATTGTTGGCGATGGGATTGCTATCGACCCTAAGGGCGAATTTATTGTTGCCCCGATTGATGGCACTATAGGTAAAATTTTTGAAACCAACCACGCATTTAGTATTGAGTCTCCACAAGGGCTTGAGCTGTTTGTGCATTTTGGGGTTGGTACCGTTGAACTTAGAGGCAATGGTTTTAAGCGTTTAGCCGAGGAAGGTCAGCAAGTTAAAGCCGGTGAACCGATTTTGTCTTTCGATTTAGCTTACTTACGCGGAAAAGTTGATAGTTTGCTCACTCCGGTAGTGCTGGCCAATATGGAAGACGTTAAACAATTAGATAAGGCCCAAGGCAGCGTTATTGCGGGTAAAGATATTATTTTTACGGTGCAAATGTAACATCAAATTGGTTCGATTTATTTAATACCTCTACTCAATCGTGTCGTAAACTATTACGCCACGATAATATGCAACCTTCAGCTTAAGTGAGCGTAGGTTGCATATTATGAAATCTTTTCAAAACACCGTCTTCGGCTTGTCCAAGCCGCTTCACAATGCCACAATGTTGTTAAATGCATTCAATGATATCAGTGTTACATAAGGCACTTTTTCAGGCTTATCTATAGAGCCAAGCCTCTACATGACACCCCTATCGACATTAATGGAGTATTCTTTTGACTTTATACGGCATAAAAAATTGCGATACCGTTCGTAAAGCGCGCAAATGGCTTGAAGCCGAAAAAATTGATTACACGTTTCACGACTTCCGTGAAGATGGCCTAAATGAAGCCATGGTTACGCAGTGGGCTGATGTTGTAGGTTGGGAAACCTTGTTTAACAAACGTAGCACCAGTTTTCGTGGTTTATCTGATGCAGATAAAACGGATATCACTCAAGACAAAGCCATTGCCTTAATGGTGCAACATCCAACATTAATTAAGCGCCCTATTCTCGTCAATAACGATAAATTACTGGTTGGTTTTAACCTAGCTCAATACCAAGCGTGGTTCGCATAATGAATAATGATGTAGTTGAATTAGCAAAAGATCTGATTTCACGTCCATCGGTGACACCATTGGATGAAGGTTGCCAAACCTTAATGGCCAATCGCCTTGCCGCCATTGGTTTTAACATTGAACCAATGGTTTTTGAAGACACCACCAATATGTGGGCAAGAAGAGGGAACAGTGATCCGGTTTTCTGCTTTGCAGGTCATACCGATGTGGTGCCTACTGGTGATCTTAACCGTTGGCATACTCCTCCGTTTGAACCGACCATCATTGATAACTATTTACATGGTCGCGGTGCAGCAGACATGAAAGGATCATTAGCCGCGATGATTATCGCGACTGAACGTTTTGTTGCTAAGCATCCAGACCACAACGGCTCTATTGCTTATTTAATTACCAGTGACGAAGAAGGTCCTTTTATTAACGGTACCACTCGGGTTATTGATACGCTCGAAGCTCGTAATGAAAAAATGACATGGGCGCTAGTTGGCGAACCTTCATCAACGCATAAATTGGGTGATGTCGTCAAAAATGGTCGTCGTGGCAGCTTAACGGGCAACTTAACCGTTAACGGAATTCAAGGCCATGTTGCCTATCCACATTTAGCCGACAACCCTATTCATAACGCGGTTCCAGCACTAACTGAACTCGCACAAATGCATTGGGATAACGGTAATGAGTTTTTCCCACCAACCAGTTTCCAAATTGCTAATATAAATGGCGGTACAGGGGCATCTAATGTTGTCCCCGGTGAATTAACCGTGATGTTTAACTTCCGTTACTCAACCGAAGTGACCGCTGAAGAGTTAATCCAACGGGTGGTAAGTATTCTTGATGCCCATGGCTTAGATTATGATATCAGCTGGATATTTAATGGTTTACCGTTTCTAACGGGTGACGGTCCACTGCTTGATGCCACACGGGAAGCGATTCGCGAAGTCACAGGTTATGAAACCGACCCCCAAACCTCAGGTGGTACCTCAGATGGTCGCTTCATCGCACCAACTGGCGCACAAGTGTTGGAGTTAGGCCCAGTCAACGCGACAATTCATAAAGTGAATGAATGTGTCAACGTGGCCGACTTAGAAATATTAGCTAATTGCTATGAACGCATTTTGGAAAAGCTATTGTGCAAATAAGCTCACAGTTTTCTTCGATTGATATCCCTAACGAGCAAGCTAAACTATACGGTTTAGACGATCGTCATTTAGTTTCAGTAGGACAGTTTTTGCTTGAACAACGCACTGCAACTGCATTTCAGCAGTTGCAGAACGCGGCATCTGCTGCGGGGTTTAATGTACAAATATGTTCTGCATATAGACCATTTGATCGTCAATTGAGTATTTGGAACGCCAAAGCCACAGGTCAGCGACCATTACTCGACCAAGACTCAAATCCAGTTGAGTTTACGTCACTCACGCCCCAACAGCTGATTGATACCATTTTGATATGGTCTGCACTCCCTGGCGCATCTCGGCATCATTGGGGTACCGATTTCGATATATATGATGCGAATAACATTAGCAAACAAGCACTGCAGTTAATCACTGCAGAATATACCGCCGATGGCCCTTGTGCTCCTCTACATCAATGGCTTATCTCGCATGCTGCTGAGTTTGGATTTTATTTCCCCTATCAACCTGATTTAAGTGGCGTTAGTCCTGAGCCATGGCACATGAGCTATTTTCCTGTCGCTAATGAGTTGTTGGAGCAATTTAGCGCAGATGAATTTGCAAAAGTGTTGTCTGCGGCAGAAATATCGTTAAAATCACCCTTAATTGAACGGCTAACAGAGTTAGTTAATCATTATGTTTTCTTTGTTGCGCCCTCTCCGGCTTAATGTTTGCGCGCATTTCCTCTTTGAATGAGTTTGTTATGTCCACTTTAATGCATCACATAGAAATTGATAATCAACCACTGTATTACTTAGATGAAGGACATGGACCTGTTGTTATTTTTTGTCATGGCTTACTCACCAATAGCACTATGTGGCGATCGCAAATTGACCAACTGTCATCACAGTATCGATGTATTGCCATCGACTTTTGGGGCCATGGTCAAACAACCACTATCCCAGAATCTGTTGAAAATTTACAAGATGTGGCCCAAAACGTATTAACGTTAATGGATAAGCTTGAAATCAACTCTGCCGCCATCGTAGGTCATGGTAGTGGCGGTGCAATTGCGGCAGAGCTTATATTACATGCACCGGCTCGCATTAATGGCTTGGTGATGTTAAACAGTTTTGTGGGATTTGAACCGCAAGTTAATTGCGTTAAATACCAAGGGTTAATGGCTCAAGTTGCCAACGACCAAGCTATATCAGCAGACCTTGCACAAACCATTAGCACATTATATTTTAGTAAAGAGATTGAGCAATTGGTCAACCAAGACCCCAATCTAGCTAATATTGTTGCACAATTTAGCGCTGAATTAACGTCTTACTCTGGCGCCCAACTTACTGCGTTACTTAAATTTGCCAATATGGCCATATTCAAACGTGACACACTCGAATCGGTTGAGTTATTAACATTACCGACTTTGGTGGCCGTAGGATTAAGTGGTTATTTGCGTACCGCACTGGAAAGTTATTTAATGCATGACTGTATTGATGGCAGTCAATTATTGCACATTGAACAAGCTGGTCACTTAGCTAACATCGAAAAACCAGCCATTTTTAATCAGCATCTTGTTGATTTTTTGAGTAAAGTTAATTTTAATTAATCACCTCAATGGATAGACCAGATCCGTCGGCATTGCTGATATACTCATTACAAAATGACATATTACCTGTAATACCTTACCGGTAAAAAACGACCTAATTCGAGCGCTCATGAAACTTCTTAAACCATTATTTGATAATAATCGCCGTTGGGCTGAACGGATCAATAAAGAAGATCCTACCTTTTTTGCGCAACTGGCAAAACAACAAAACCCAGAATACTTATGGATTGGTTGCTCAGATAGCCGAGTGCCTTCTAATCAGATTATCGACTTATTACCCGGTGAAGTGTTTGTTCACCGTAACATCGCTAATATGGTCATTCACACAGATTTAAATTGTTTATCAGTGCTGCAATATGCTGTCGATGTACTAAAAGTAAAGCACATCATGGTCGTTGGGCATTATGGCTGTGGTGGTGTTCGTGCGGCAATGAATAAAGAGCGACTGGGCCTGATTGACAATTGGCTCGGACATTTACGTGACATTTATCGTATTCACGAGGATGCTCTTGAATCGATGAGTGAACAAGGGCGTTTTGATCGCCTGTGTGAGCTTAATGTGATGGAACAAGTGTCAAATGTTGTGTCGACCAACATCGTTCAAGAAGCATGGGATCGTGGCCAAGATGTTGCAATACATGGTTGGATTTACGGAATTAATAACGGATTACTCACAGATTTAGACGTGACAATCGACCGTCTTCATGGGCGCAATTTAGCTTAACCTTGCCTTCTATCTCCATTTACACTTTTAATAGGCCTGTTATTTAGCAGGCCTTTGTTTATTGTTATTAAAAATATGCAATAAAAGTCGCGAACCACCACTGAAGAACGTTATAATCATCCAGTTTATTTAGCGCTACTATGCGCAGAATTTTTAGGAGATGATTTCCATGCCTGGTTTTGAATTATTTGGTCCTGAAGAAAAGCAGGAAGTTGCTGACGTAATGGAGAACGGTTTTACCTTCCGTTATAACTTCGACCATATGCGTAATGATCGCTGGAAAACCCGCGACATGGAGCAACTACTTTGCGAAAAAATGAACGTGAAACACGCTCATTTAGTATCAAGCGGTACTGCTGCATTACAAACTGCAATGGCAGCAGCGGGCATTGGTGCTGGCGATGAAGTTATTGTGCCTCCATTTACCTTCGTAGCCTCTGTTGAAGCCGTGTTTATGGCCGGTGCTGTACCTATTTTTGCTGAAATTGACGAAACATTATGTTTATCTCCAGAAGGTATTGAAGCTGTCATCACACCACGTACCAAGGCTATTAACCTTGTTCATATGTGTGGTTCTATGGCGAAGATGGACGAAATCAAAGCGGTGTGTAAAAAGCATAACTTGGTGATTTTAGAAGATGCATGTCAAGCCATCGGTGGCAGTTATAAAGGCCAAGCATTGGGCACCATCGGTGATGTAGGTTGTTATTCATTTGACTCAGTTAAAACCATCACCTGTGGTGAGGGTGGCGCGATTGTCACTAACAATAGCGAAATTTATAACCACTCACACATGTTTTCAGATCACGGTCATGACCATGTTGGTAATGATCGTGGTGCAGAATCACACCCAATTATGGGTTTGAATTTCCGAATTTCAGAAATGAATGCAGCAATGGGTTTAGCACAATTACGTAAGCTTGATAAAATCATTGCTATTCAGCGTAAAAATAAGAAAACCATTAAAGATGCTATGGCATCTATTGCTGAAATCACCTTCCGTGAAATTCCAGATCCAGACGGCGATTCTGCAGGCTTCTTAACATTTATGATGCCAACAGAAGAACGCACTCAAGAAATTAATAAAAAGCTGGCTGCCAACAAAGTTGATGGTTGTTTTTACTGGTATGTTAACAACTGGCATTACCTTAAAAATTGGAAACACATCCAAGAACTTAAAGCACCTGCCGCATTACCTATTATGCTAATCGCTGATCGCCCTGACTACACTAAAGTGCTGACACCTAAATCTGACGCTATCATGAGCCGAACGATTTCGATGTTGATCAAGTTGTCTTGGACTGATGAGCAAATAGCTGAACGTATTGAAAATATCAAACGCGCTTTTGCCTAGCATTGATGCCTCTCGGTCAGTGATGGCTCAGAGCACTTTTTACAGTACTTATCTCAATGGAGACTGTTGTAATGAGTTTTAAAAATTTTAAATGTGTACCAAAAATGATCTTTGGCCGTGGTTCATTTGTACAACTTGATGTTGTATTAGGTCAAGAACGCCAAGATGCTAACGATTTTGTCGTTTTCCTTGTCGATGATGTACATCAAGGTAAACCGCTAGCTGACCGCGTGCCAACTCAAGCGCACGACCTACTGATTTACGTAAAAGTAGATGATGAGCCAACAACTGAACAAGTTGATGCGTTAACGGCGCAAGTTAACGCATTTAACACTAAGTTACCAGTGAGCGTAGTTGGTTTAGGCGGCGGTTCAACGATGGACTTAGCCAAAGCCGTATCACTAATGCTCACTAACCCTGGTAGTTCTTCTGAATACCAAGGTTGGGATTTAATTAAAAATCCTGCAATACATCATATTGGTATTCCAACAGTGTCTGGCACGGGTGCTGAAGCATCACGTACTGCAGTATTGTGCGGACCCGTTCGTAAGCTAGGTTTAAACTCAGATTACACCGTGTTTGATCAAATCATCATGGACTCTGAATTAATTGCAGGGGTTCCGACTGATCAGTGGTTCTATACTGGTATGGATTGTTTTATCCATTGTGTAGAATCATTACAAGGCACATACCTCAACGAGTTTGCTAAAGCATTTGCCGAAAAATCAATGGATTTATGTCGTCAAGTGTTCTTAGACGACCACGCAGAAAAAGACGACAAGTTAATGATGGCGTCATACATGGGCGGTATGAGCATTGCTTATAGCCAAGTCGGTGCATGTCATGCGGTATCTTACGGTTTAGGTTATGTACTGGGTTATCACCACGGTATTGGTAACTGTTTAGCCTTTGACGTGCTGGAAGAATTCTATCCAGAAGGTGTGACTGAATTCCGTAAAATGATGAAAATTCATAACATCACTCTGCCTAAAAACATCTGTAAAGATTTGCCAGATGAAACTATCGCTAAGATGGTTGCCGTGACTAAGAGCATGGGTCCACTTTGGGACAACGTGTACGGTAAAGGCTGGGAAGAGAAAGTTACCGATGAAATGCTGACTAAGTTATTCCGTCGTATATAATAAACGACAGATTAAGTCATAAAGGGCTCTTATGAGCCCTTTTATTTATTGTCTATATTATTGTCACAACCACAAGTAGGTCATATTAATGAAAGTTACTCTATTAATCCCGGCACGTTATGGTTCAAGCCGTTTCCCGGGCAAGCCGCTAGCCCCGATTAATGGTAAACCCATGATCCAACACGTTTATGAACGTGCATCATTAGCAAAAGGCCTCGATAGCATCTATGTTGCTACAGATGACGACCGCATTAAAGATGCCGTTGAATCCTTTGGTGGTAAAGTCGTAATGACCAGCCCTGATGCCGCCTCTGGTACCGACCGTATTAATGATGCCATTGCATTGCTTGGTCTTAACGATGACGATTTAGTGATTAATTTACAAGGCGATCAACCGCTGATTGATCCTATCTCAATCGAACAAATCATAAGTCTATTTGAACGTCACCCTGGTGAATTCGAAATGGCGACATTAGGATTTGAAATCGTCGATAAAAGAGAATTAGACGACCCTATGCACGTTAAAATGGTATTTGATAATGACCATAATGCATTGTATTTCTCTCGCTCTCGTATCCCCTTTGGTCGCGATACCAATGACTATCCGGTTTACAAGCATTTAGGTGTTTATGGCTACACTAAGCGTTTTGTGAATGCCTTTGCTAAGTTACCTTTAGGTAGACTTGAAGATCTCGAAAAATTAGAACAGCTACGCGCACTCGAATACGGCCACAAAATTAAAATTGCTATCAGCGCATTTGACTCTCCAGAAGTCGATACCCCTGAAGATATTCGCAAATGTGAACTACGTTTAGCCGTCGACTAACCAAACATATATGCTTATAACTGGTGTTGTCTTAACAACATCAGCTATAAAATTGCAGGTTAAAAGGAGTTTCCAATGAGTCTAGAAGGTTATGAAGTTTGGCTAATTATCATTTTAGTCATCGGCGTTATTGCAAGTAACATTGCGGTGTTGAAATATTCTGCCAAATTTAAAATGCCTCAATTTGGTGAACATAAAGACCGAGAGCAAAATCCTGAAAAAGAAACCAGTTCACCAGAATCTGAACAAAAACTGACTGAAGAACCTTCAGACGAGAAAGACAACGGCAGCAAAGACAGCAAAGACAAAACGTTATAATGCTCAATGTACCTATCTATAAAATGAGCCTATCTATAATTTAGTGGGTTGCAAATAGCATAACGCCCATGTTGGCCTATCTTCTCGTTCTTAATCGTTGTTATTTGCCTAGCAGTTATTTTATATCTGTATTTCCATTCGTCATAACCTCTATATGGCGCAACTTAAGCCTAATAATAAAAAAGCTAACCCCATAATGAGGTTAGCTTAATGTATCCAACGGCTCTGTTGCTGTACTGATGTTTTAATACCACAGGCAAGTGTTATTCACTGTCAAGTGTGACTCGTTGTTGCTCTTGGTTATTCGGCCAAGCATTAATGACTGCTTTTACTAGCGATGCTAGTGGTATGGCAAAAAAGACTCCCCAAACGCCCCATAAGCCCCCAAAGACTAATACGGCGGCAATAATCACAACCGGGTGTAAATCAACCGCATCAGAAAACAATAGCGGTACCAATACATTGCCATCTAGCGCCTGAATAATCCCATAACCTAACATTAAGTAACCAAACTCAGCACTAAAACCCCATTGAAAAAATGCGACTAATGCAATCGGCAATGTAACCAAAGTAGCACCAACATATGGGATCAATACCGACAAGCCTGTCAATACACCTAGTAGTGCTGAGTAACGCAGCCCCATGATAGCAAAAAAGATATAACTGGCTACGCCAACAATAACAATTTCAATCACTTTACCACGAATATAATTAAAGATTTGTTGGTCCATTTCAAACCAAACTTTTCTCGCTAGACCACGGTTAGACGGGAAAAATCGTTTGCTGCCGTTTAATAAAAAGTCTTTGTCTTTTAAAAAGAAAAATACCAACAATGGCACTAAAATCGCGTACACCATTAACACTAATAATGACGCAGAATAACCTAAAATTTGTTTCCCTAAATCAATAAGGTGCTGTGTATCAAGCATCTTATTAATTTCTTCCATCATCGAATCAAGTTGTGATGCACTCACAAACTGCGGGTAATCAGCGCTAAACTCGCGCACAATTAGCATGCCCTTATCGATCATTGAGGGTAAATCAGTAACCAATGACACCCCTTGACGCCAAATACTCGGCACCAAACCAAACATCAAAATAATCATCACCCCTAAAAATACCACCAACACGATTGTTGCCGCAGCGGTTCGGCTTATACCCAGTCGCGACATTTGTGCTACCGGCCACTCCAGTAAAAATGCTAACACCAAAGCAACCAGCAAAGGCGCAAGCAATCCAGAACCGAAGTACAATGCAAGACCAATCCCAATAATGATAAACATTAACGTTATGGCTTGTGGATCACTAAAACGGGTTTTGTACCAATCAGTTAAAATTTCCAGCATTGAAAAACCTTTTATATAAACAATATCAATTTGTTTTGGTGATGATAAATGACAAACAATGCGGTTGATCAGCAATGATTTCAATACCAAAACCCATTTTTTTTATCAACAAGGGAACATCTCGGCGTGAACCAGGGTCAGATAAGAGTACATGTAATTTTTCATCCACATCCATCTGCTTTAGTAAAAGTTTCACTTTTACTAAAGGATAAGGACAAACATAGGGTGTTAAATCAATTAAAATCATTATCAACTTGCTTTAAACAATCTAGGGCTATTATCCTAGCTTGGACAATAAACCACAAGCAATGTAACTTAAGCAAACTTGCTGGTTAAGCTTAATTTTTCGATTCAATCATCATTAAAGGTTCCGCTTGAGTAAATTATCATTATCGACCTTTTCAAAATCACTGGCTGCTAGTGCTATTAGTGTGCTTTTTGCTGCCAGTATTGGCCACAGTTTTGCCAATAATGATCTTCCTGATCTTGGTACCGCAGCAGTCAATACTTTTAGTTTAGAAAAAGAAACTGTCTACGGTGACGCCTATATGCGCGTTATTCGTTCATCGGCACCAGTACTCAGTGACCCAGTGCTGAATCAATATTTATCTGAATTGGGTAACAAGCTGGTTGCTAATGCCACTGGAGTAAAAACTCCATTTTATTTCTTTTTACTCCGCAATGATGAAATCAACGCGTTTGCGTTTTTTGGTGGTCATGTTGGCGTACATACGGGGTTATTTTTAAATGCCGACAACGAAAGTGAACTTGCATCGGTATTAGCCCACGAAATTACCCACGTCACTCAACGCCATTTAGCACGATCTCTTGAGGCACAACAAAAAAGCTCAACTGCCACAATTGTGGGAATGTTAGGGGCTATTTTATTAACGATTGCTGCACCACAAGCCGGTATGGCAGCCTTAGCAACCACTCAGGCCTTAGCAACACAATCTAAAATTAACTATACCCGCTTACATGAAAAAGAAGCTGATCGTATTGGAATGCAAATTCTTGTCGATGCTGGATTTGATCCTAATGCTGCCGCTACATTTTTTGGTCAACTGGCAATTCGTTATCGTTTTACCACAACACCACCACAAATGTTGCTGACGCATCCATTGCCAGAATCACGTATTACCGAGGCACGTAACCGCGCGGCTCAGTACCCTAAAAGTAATGTCCCTAACAGCCTTAACTTTCAGCTAGCTAAAGCGCGTATCCAAGTACGCTTTTCAAGTTTTAGTGATGATGCCGCGTTATCTTTGTTTAATCAACAACTCAAAAAGAACGAGTATTCGTTTAAACAGGCCGCGCTCTATGGCAAAGCTTTAGCACTTTTCCGTTTAGAAAAATTTGCACAAGCTGAAGTGATCATTGATGATTTACTAAAACAAGATGACAATAATCTGTTCTACATCGACACCAAAACAGATTTATTAGATCAGAAAAAAGATTTTGCAGGTGCAATAGCATTATTAGAAGCTCAACGGAAATTAAAACCGACCTCACAAGTGGTCAACGCTAACTTAGCCAATATTTATGTTCAGGCAGATCAGCCTAAAAAAGCTATCCCGCTGTTAGAAGAACTGATATTTTTCGATAAGCAAAGTATGCTGCCGTATCAAATTATGGCTGATGCATATCGTAAGCTAGACAATAAAGCGCTTGAGTATTATAGCAATGCTGAACTCATGGCCTTATCGGCTAACTACAAAGGTGCAATTGACCAACTCAATTATGCATATCGCTATTCTGATGGCCAAAACCTACAAATGGCACGAATTGAAGCAAGAATAAGACAATTCAGACAAGCAGATAGGGCAATGGAAGAATTAAAATAGCCGCGATAATCTAACCTTACAAGCTATTCTTTGATAGAATAATGGCAAACAATAAATCTACTTATTGTTTGCCATTTTTTAATGACGGACTATGACAATGACAACCACCAAAACAACGATATACCATAACCCTCGCTGTTCAAAAAGCCGTGAGACGCTCGCATTGTTGCAAGCTAATGCAGTAGATGTCACTGTCGTTGAATACTTAAAGACGCCACCTACAGCCGCTGAAATTCAGACTATTTTGCAACAACTTGGTTTAACAGCTCGCCAGCTTATGCGCACTAAAGAAGACGAATATAAAGCTCAAAATTTGGCTGACACATCGTTATCGGAAGATCAGCTCATCGCTGCAATGGTAGCAACACCTAAATTAATTGAACGTCCTATCGTGCTAGCCAACAACAAAGCAGCCATTGGTCGTCCACCAGAAAATGTTTTGTCTATTCTTTAACGAGTAAAATAATGACTTCACAAACCTTGTTTCAACTAAGTCGAATTGGTTACCTTGCATTACTCCTGCTGCTCAGCGGCTGGTTTATTCAACAAGGCATGAATGGCACCTACTCGCTAGGATTCAGCTTAATATGGATTGTACCTTTACTGTTTCCGCTTAAAGGCATCTTAACCGGTAACCCATATACATATGCATGGGCCAGTTTTATTCTGTGTGTATACTTATTACATGGCTTAACCCTTGCTTATGTCACCACTGATGCGCTGGTATTTGCACTGATTGAATCGGTATTGATTTGTGTCTTGTTGGTGAGTTTTCCATTCTATGCACGTAAACGCGGCCGAGAACTGGGATTAGGGTTGAAGAAAAAGTCTGAACAACAATAAACAAACTTCATTTTTGTTGCCTCACTAAGCGCCTTCGGGCGCTTTTTTGTTAGTTGCATTTAACCAAAACAGCGTGCTACATTATTTTGCAAACAAGATGTTATAAAAATGTATTGTTAAATAATAATAAAATAGACATGGAGTCGCTTAATGAAGTTATCGCAAAATTTAGGGATCTATAGCCTTTTAGCCAGTGCCATATTCGTTAGCGCCTGCGGAGGAGATTCAGACAATAACGATCAAGGTGTGCCTACCTCATCCACTTTCGAAATCTGCAGTGAAAGTTTAACTTATTCAATTACCGACACAAACTCTCAATTGGCTTTTACCCTTGAACAGCATTATGCCAAAGACAAGCCTGGCAGCATTATTGCCAACCTTAATGAACAAGACACTATTGGCAAATCATTTTTGTGGCAGCAGATATCAGGACCCAGTCTTGAACTAGCTGCAGTTAATAGCCAAGTATTAGCATTCACACCCACAAGTAACCAAGATTACGCTTTTAAGGTGACTGTCTCTGGCGGTAATATCAACATTGAAGAAACGATATCAATTACTGCCGATTCTAATGACAATATTTTACGCATTAATAGCGATCATCAAATGGTGAATAGAACTGATGCGAGTTTACGTATACAAAATATAAACGGCCAAGTACCTGAAAATATTAGTTGGTGCATGTATCCGAGTGCTAATAATAAAGCCTTTACCAACGTGGATTTGAGTGACATAAATAGGCCACTTTTTGTTGCGCCAAACGTCGATACCGATCAATTATTCAGTCTTAAAGCCACTGCCACATTTGATGGCCAAACCATTAGTGATGACGTCAATTTACTCGTAACCAAAGAAAAAAACGCCCCATCGGACGCCTACTTCAGCTACCCCATTGCACGAATGCACCCTTACAAGCCTAACTCACCTTATGCTAATAATCTGGCCTATTGTGTTTACTCGAACCAACTAGTCAATCAATGTAATATTCTTAACGAGCTGCCCTTTATTAGCCAAGATACTAAGCCAGATCCGATTGATACTATTATGGACAGAGTACTTGTGTCGCACGACTGGATGGGGGCAAACTTTGAAGCCTATTTACGCGCACAAACACATAATGACTTTGTAGAATTGTTGCAATCAGTGACGGCTGTGGTCATCAGTTACGATATCAGACCAGCCTTTTATGCTGGTTTTATTGGAGCAATATATCTTGACCCTGAATACCTGTGGTTGACTACAGCTCAGCGAGATACAATTAATGAAACCCCTGATTATCGCAGCAACTTTGGTGAAGATCTAAATTACCTCTCGCCATATCGTTATGTCAAAAACAACGATTATGCTGGTCAATATATAGAAATAGGCAACCGTACTGACCGTACCATGGAGAATATGTCTTCTAACCTAGCCAGGCTCTTGTATCATGAGCTGGCTCATGCAAATGATTTTTATCCACAAAACATGCATGCCAATATTCAAGGCCCTACTTTAAAAGACGAATTTAATCGTCGTTTTGATGGTAAAGAGATGACATCAGACCAACTTAACATCCGCTATCCATTAACCAGTACTGAAATGTACGCTCTTGCTAGCGTTCAATACTCTGGTGAAAATGCAAATAACACCCAAAAAGCCTATACTCCAAGTGATGTAGCGCTATTTTTCTCAAGTGACCTCGCCAACGATGATTATGCTTATTCATCAACACGAGAAGATGTTGCCATGTTGTTTGAAGAAGTGATGATGAGCCATCGATATGGTATTTTGCGTGATATCGCCATTACTGACAAACCAGAAATTGAGACGAGCTCGACGATTGTGGTTGAATGGGGCCAACGCGGCCGAGTCGGTCAACCTGAGTTATACGATCGCGCTAGCTACGTCTTGAGCCAAATACTGCCTGAAGTTGATGTTAGCCAAGTGATGGACGGTTTACCTGCACCAGTAGCGTTAGTTAAAGGCCAAACCTGGGCACAAAACTTGGTGCTAACAACTGACCCATCAAAATCACCACAGAAAATCTCATCACAAACTGAAAAAAATACTGCTGAGACTAGACCATTGCAATTTAGTGGCAGTGATCACGTGAAGCAATAAACCATTGACTCACACAATAAAAAACGCCAAATGAATTCATTTGGCGTTTTTTATTGTGTGATTGCGTAGACTGATGACGATAATTTTTGCCTAAAGAATTAAAACCTAAGGTATTAAAGTCTCAACATCTCTTTTATAAACGGAATAGTCAGTTTACGCTGATGTACCATAGAAGCTTTATCGAGTTTATCGAGTACATCAAACAAGGTGCGTAAATCACGCGCCATTCGCGTCAGTAAAAAGCGCCCTACTTCATCAGACAACTGCAAACCACGCATTGCCGCTCGGCGCTGCAAGGCCACGAGCTTTTCATCGTCTGCCATTGGTTGTAATTGATAGATTAATCCCCATTGCATACGAGAAACCAAATCTGGCAATAAAAACCCCGTTTCAGAAGGTGATGCCTTTCCGCTAACAATTAAACGGCAATCTTGTTGCTCAGCTATACGATTATATAGATGAAAAATAGCTTCTTCCCATACAGGATGACCCGCTATGGCTTCTATATCATCAATACAAATCAATTCCAGAGATTCTAGGCCCTCAAATAATGCCGGTGAAATACTCGCATGAATGCCTAATGGGATATAGAGAGTACGGCGTTCTAGGTCATTGGCAAGGGCACAAGCTGCATGCATTAAATGCGTGCGGCCTGATTTTTCTGGGCCATATACATACAAAGAAGACGCTAGATTGCCTTCAGCGCTAGCTTGAAGTTTCTGGATCAACTCATCATTACCCGAAGCAGGATAATAACTCTGAAAGGTTTCATCGTCAGGTAGATAAACGGGTAAAGATAATTGTCTTGGTGAGTTTTGTGTCACTCAGATAGGTCTCAAAATCATAAACTAACTAACGTTATTATACCTAAATCCGTCAATTATGCGAGTATCAGCAAGAATCCTGCACATAAAGATCACCTCGGTATAGCATTTCACGCTGTACAATTAAAGTGTACAGCGCACCTTTTGATAATACTTATTGGCCCAACCATTGATAAAGTAATTTAGGCGTAGAATTGTCGGCCTTAGACTCATAAAATGACTCCACACTGCCAACGGTATCTAATTTTGATAACCGACTATCAATATTAAGCAATCGTTGCAAGTCATCTACACTGCTAAACAATTCTATCGTATAAGTGGCTGCTTCACCCTTAAAGTGACTAAGTTTCAGGGATTTCACCGCACTAAGCTGACGAAGATAGATTTCAATATGTACCACTTGAGTCATGTTGTTTAACCCAGTAAAGCTGACCTGGGTAGCTACATCACTGCCTGTCGAGGCTATGGCAAACTGGCTAATATAATAATCGGCTAGAATGTTCATCATTCGCTTCGTGGCTTGTTGATAATCCGTCGCTTCACCCTGTTGTGAAATTAACGGCTGTAGTACACCATTAGTTCTATTTTTATCAAATAATTTGATGGTGAAATGAACGTTACTGCTTTGAGTATCCAAATTGGCAATAGCGAAGTAATCAGCTTGATAACGGGTAGATGCATTAGCTAACACATCAGTAAACATTCCACGTACATCAGTGATACTCACTTGCATCACATCATCCAAATCCATAATCGGCAGCAATAACGGAATGCCTTTATTATTAGACTCTTGAGCCAACTCTGATCGAATATCGGCTGAAGAAGCATCAGCTAAAATAGACGGTTCATTATTTTCATCAACCGACATCCATAACAGGGTTAATGGTCGTTGACTGCCCCAAACAGGTAAACCGGCTTGACGTAACGTTGAAATAACCCGTTGATGGTCAAAGCTGGCTTTGAGCATGAGTTCACCATTTTTTTCATAATAACCATATTGAGTCAAAATGACTTCTGGGTTATTAATTTGGTCTTTTACCAATGGGTTTAATACTACACTCGGCAGACCAGAGTTTTTTAAGAAAACGGCAGCTAATGCCTCTTTAAGGGCGTTATTTTTCACATCGTTTGCGCGTGAAGCTACCGTAATATCGGCTTCATCAAGCTTGCTCACTTCAGCAGCATGTACAAGCGTAATCGAGGTTAACGCAATTAGTGGTAACGTAATGAGATTAATTAGTTTTTTCAGCATCTGATAACATAAACGCAGCAAATATAAGTGAACAAATTATATCATAATAAAATTCTATCGAGTAATGGATAACGAAAACTCTTTTTTACTGCCGCCAAATTGACCCAGTATTGTAGCCATATCAAATAACAATAATCGCTACAGCGTCCTCAAAGTTGTTATGCATATTATCGCTTTTATGTGACAATTCGCGCCGTTTAATCACACGCTAACTTTCTAAATAATGATGGAGAACAATATGAAACGCGTGTTAATTCCGCTTCAAGGCGCACAAATGCTATTTGTCGCTTTTGGGGCACTCGTGCTAATGCCGTTATTAACGGGTTTAGACACCAGTGTCGCATTATTTACAGCCGGTTTCGGTACCCTACTGTTTCAATTAGTCACTAAACGTCAAGTACCTGTATTCCTCGCTTCTTCCTTTGCCTTTATTGCGCCCATTTTATATGGCGTACAAACATGGGGTATTCCTGCCACCATGGGCGGTTTAATGGCTGCTGGCGTGGTGTATATGCTACTTGGATTAACAGTAAAACTTCGTGGCACTGGATTTATACATACTTTATTACCTCCGGTTGTTGTCGGCCCAGTCATTATGATCATTGGCTTAGGCTTAGCGCCTGTAGCCGTCAATATGGCATTAGGTAAAAGTGGTGATGGAAGCTTGATCATCGTAGAGCAAAATGTCGCGCTAACGATTTCACTTTCGGCATTAATGACCACCATAATCGTAGCGATTTTTGCTAAAGGATTGGTCCGACTAATGCCTATTCTGGCGGGTATATTGGTTGGCTATGGTGTGAGCTTAGCCTTTGGTGTTGTCGATTTCACCCCAGTTACTCAAGCGGCTTGGTTAGCCATGCCAAACTTTGTCGCCCCAGAATTTAACTGGCATGCGATTCTATTTATGATCCCAGTTGCCATTGCACCAGCGGTTGAACATATCGGCGATATTTTGGCCATTTCTAACGTGACGGGTAAAGACTATTTTAAAAAGCCTGGTTTACATCGTACCCTTACTGGCGATGGTATTGCTACGATAGCAGCGTCGGCATTGGGCGGTCCGCCTAATACCACTTACAGTGAAGTAACCGGTGCGGTTACACTGACCAAAAGTTTTGATCCACGGATCATGACCTGGACAGCCATCACTGCGATAACCCTAGCTTTTGTCGGTAAATTGGGTGCCATGATGCAAACCATACCTGTACCGGTAATGGGCGGTATTATGTGCTTATTATTTGGCTCGATTGCAGCTGTTGGATTAAATACCTTAATTCGTCATCAAGTCGATTTATCTGAACCTCGTAATCTGAGTATTGTCGGGGTAACGTTGGTGTTTGGTATTGGCGGAATGGCGTTTGGTATTGGCTCGTTTAGCTTAACGGGGATAAGTTTGTGCGGTATTGTTGCTATTTTGATGAACTTGATTTTACCTGCCGTGAAAAAGCCACAGGTTGAAAAGTAACTTTCTGTAACCGCATGCAGAAGCACTGCTTTGTAAGTACATGTTTAAAAAATAATAAAAAGCCCCAACAGCCTTTCGCTTTGGGGCTTTTTTTGAGTGCGTAAACACTCAATCATCTGCAATTACTCTGCTGCGTCTTCTGTACGGAATTTATCAGCAGTTGCTTTAATAATTGGTTGAAGTTCACCTTTTTGGAACATTTCAGTGATAATGTCACAGCCACCAATTAACTCGCCTTCTACCCATAATTGTGGGAATGTTGGCCAGTTAGCAAATTTTGGTAATTCAGCACGAATATCTGGATGCTGTAAAATATCTACGAACGCAAATTGTTCACCACAGTTGATCATCACTTGAGCAACTTGAGATGAAAATCCACAGCTTGGTAATTTAGGTGAACCTTTCATGTACACAATAATTGGGTTTTCGGTAATTTGCTGTTTAATCTTTTCTACAGTTTCCATTTGATTTCCTAAGTACGACGACTGAATACATAATGTCTATTGTACGACACCTAGACTAAGAACAAAATGCCACAGTTTGTAGGGTTTATCTAAAATCCATAAAATCGATTACTGCAATCCACATAATTCCCTAAACAATGATTCACATCACAAAAATAATCAGTACAATAGCAATAGAGCAATGTTACCTGATGGGTAAACAAAACGATAACCTGAATCCATGGAGAGATACTAATGGCCTTCGAATTACCAGCATTACCTTATGCAAAGAACGCACTTGAACCACACATTTCTCAAGAAACCATTGAGTTCCATTATGGTAAGCATCACAACACATATGTGGTTAAACTAAACGGTTTAGTTGAAGGAACTGAGTTTGCGGGCAAAACACTAGAAGAAGTTGTTAAAACTTCAACTGGCGGTATGTTCAACAACGCGGCTCAAGTTTGGAACCACACTTTTTACTGGAACTGCTTAGCACCTAATGCTGGCGGCGAAGCAACTGGCGATATCGCTGCTGCTATCAATGCTTCTTTTGGTTCTTTTGAAGAATTCAAAGCTAAATTTACTGATTCTGCAGTAAATAACTTTGGTAGCGCTTGGACATGGTTAGTGAAAAAAGCTGATGGTTCATTAGCGATTGTTAACACTAGCAATGCTGCTACACCGTTAACAGATGAGTCTGTTACGATTCTATTAACTGTAGATGTATGGGAACATGCTTACTACGTTGATTACCGTAACGCACGTCCAGAATATTTAGCTCACTTCTGGCAGCTTGTTAACTGGGAATTTGTTAATAAGAATTTTGCTGCTTAATTTCGATTAACTGCAAAAACTAAAGGAGCCTTCTGGCTCCTTTTTTTGTCATTTTATCCGCCTAAAGTACGCTGCCTATCATCAGACTATGTTTGCAACTATTGCAAATGCTACTGTTTGTTATTGTTTTTATTTGATTTATTTTTCATTAAAACTTCGCCAAGTTATTTACCCTGTCCTACACTTTAGTCGTAAAGCCTAATATTGCGCTAACAGATTTAACATTACATTCTTGACCATCGCATTCATCACTCAGGCTTTTTACGTCATACAACTGTACGTTTTGAGGGGGTTACTATGGGCATTTTTGAGCATTATCAACAACGCTATGAAAAAAAACGTGACGAAGAATATACCTTAGAGCAATTTCTCGATATCTGTAAACAAGACAGAAGTGCCTATGTGTCTGCTGCCGAACGGTTACTCATGGCCATTGGTGAACCGCAGATTATTGACACAGCAAAAAATCCAATTTTAAGTCGAATTTTTTCTAATCGTGTTATTGCACAGTATCCCGCATTTAAAGATTTCTATGGCATGGAAGATGCGATTGAACAAATCGTGGCCTACTTGAAACATTCTGCTCAAGGCTTAGAAGAGTCAAAGCAAATATTATATCTCTTAGGCCCTGTCGGTGGCGGTAAATCATCGCTGGCCGAAAAACTCAAAGCATTAATGCAACAAGTGCCGATTTACATATTAACTGCCGATGGCGTTCGTAGTCCTGTCAACGACCACCCATTTTGTCTGTTTGATCCTGAAGAAGACAGTGAACTACTCAAAAACGAATACAACATACCAAGTCGTTATATCAAAACGATTATGTCACCATGGACAGTAAAACGTTTACACCAGTATGGTGGTGATATCTCAAAATTTAGAGTCGTAAAAGTGTATCCATCGGTGCTCGATCAAATCGGTATTGCTAAAACAGAACCCGGAGATGAAAATAACCAAGATATTTCTGCTTTGGTGGGTAAAGTTGATATTCGTCAGTTAGAACATTTTTCACAAGATGATGCCGACGCTTATGCTTACTCAGGTGCGTTATGTCGTGCAAACCAAGGGTTGATGGAGTTTGTTGAAATGTTTAAAGCACCCATTAAGGTACTTCATCCATTATTGACTGCGACTCAGGAAGGCAATTACAACGGTACTGAAGGCTTATCGGCCTTGCCGTATAACGGTATTATTTTGGCCCATTCTAATGAGTCAGAATGGTCCGCTTTTAGGAATAATAAAAATAACGAAGCGTTTTTAGATCGCGTCTATATTGTCAAAGTGCCCTATTGTTTGCGGGTATCTGAAGAAATGGAAATTTATCAAAAATTATTGGCTAATTCTGAATTATCCACTGCATCTTGTGCTCCTGGGACCTTAGAAACCTTGGCACAATTTAGCGTGTTATCGCGTTTAAAAGTGCCCGAAAACTCGTCTATTTATTCAAAAATGCGCGTCTATAACGGTGAAAGCTTAAAAGACACCGATCCCAAAGCGAAATCCTACCAAGAATATCGGGACTATGCTGGCGTAGATGAAGGCATGCAAGGGCTATCGACCCGATTTGCATTTAAGATTTTGTCACGAGTATTCAATTTTGACAGTGCAGAAATCGCCGCAAACCCAGTCCACTTATTTTATGTACTGGAAAAGCAAATTGAACAAGAACAATTTCCTAACGATATAAGTGAGAAATATTTAGAGTTTCTTAAAGGTTATTTAATCCCTAAGTATGTTGAGTTTATCGGTAAAGAGATCCAAACCGCTTACCTTGAGTCGTATTCTGAATACGGACAAAATATTTTCGACCGTTATGTTACCTATGCTGATTTTTGGATCCAAGATCAAGAATATCGCGACCCAGAAACAGGACAACTTTTTGATCGTGGTGCCTTAAATGCTGAATTGGAGAAAATTGAAAAACCAGCGGGGATCAGTAATCCAAAAGATTTCCGCAATGAAATTGTTAACTTCGTCTTACGTGCTAGAGCCAATAATGAAGGCAATAATCCTCTGTGGACTAGCTATGAGAAATTACGCATCGTGATTGAGAAAAAAATGTTTTCCAACACTGAAGATTTGCTGCCCGTTATTTCGTTTAACGGCAAAACATCGAATGACGATCAGCGTAAGCATGACGACTTTGTTAATCGCATGATGGAAAAAGGTTATACCAAAAAACAAGTCAGACTATTGTCAGAATGGTATTTACGAGTGCGTAAATCATCGTAGACACCCAATAATTGGTAGCGCCGCTGACAGGGCGCTACCAAAAATCAGACTTGGGAGCGACGTATGGCAAATTTTATTGATAGACGACTCAACGCAAAAGGAAAAAGCACTGTTAATCGGCAGCGTTTTATTGAACGCTATAAAAAACAAATCAAAAAAGCTGTCGGTGATGCGGTAACACGCCGAAGTGTTACGGATATTGATAAAGGTGAACAGATTAGTATTCCCAAGCGGGATCTCAGTGAGCCTGTTTTTAGACAAGGACAAGGTGGAATAAGGGACAGAGTTCATCCTGGCAATGATCAATTTAATCGTGGCGACCAAATTCAACGACCTAAAGGTGGCCAAGGCGGTGCAGGTCAAGGCGATGCCTCAAATAGTGGCGAAGGTGACGACGATTTTGTATTTACTATTTCAAAAGATGAATATTTAGCATTGTTGTTTGAAGATCTCGAACTGCCAAACTTACAGAATAATCGCCTTAATAAATTGGTTGAATATCAAACCTATCGCGCAGGCTTCACCAATGATGGCGTACCCGCCAATATCAATATTGTCAGATCACTGCGTTCATCACTCGCTAGACGCATCGCCATGAGCGGCGGGAAAAAGAAAGCACTACAGGCATTGGAAGCCGAACTTGCGGTATTAGAAGATACTCCTGGCGCTCAAGCCGAGCGGATTATAGCCATCAAAGAGCAAATAACAGTGCTCAAGCAGCAAATCGCTAAAGTACCTTTTATCGATACCTTTGATTTACGCTATAACAACTATGCGAAACGCGAAGTCCCTTCTAGTCAAGCGGTGATGTTTTGTTTAATGGATGTGTCAGGTTCGATGGATCAAGCTACCAAAGATATGGCTAAACGTTTTTATATTCTATTGTATCTATTTCTGACCCGCAGTTATCAGAACCTCGAGGTGGTATATATTCGCCACCATACACAGGCAAAAGAAGTCGATGAACACGAATTTTTTTACTCACAAGAAACCGGCGGAACCATAGTATCAAGCGCATTAAAACTGATGCATGAAATACAACAAGCTCGTTACCCTGAAAATGAATGGAATATCTATGCAGCTCAAGCTTCTGATGGCGATAATTGGTCCGACGACTCCCCCACTTGCCATGAAATATTAGCAAAACATATTCTGCCCAAAGTACGCTATTTCAGTTACATCGAAATCAGTCATCGGGCTCATCAAACCTTGTGGCATCAATATGAACAGTTACAACAGCAGTTTGACAACATTGCGGTACAGCATATTCACCAAGTTGAAGATATCTATCCCGTTTTCCGTGAACTCTTTAAAAAACAAGCTATATAGGAGGCTATCATGGTTCAACATAAACGTAACCCGTTAGATGATGGTCCCGAGTGGACATTTGATTTACTGCAACAATATCAATATGAAATTGAACAGGCCGCGGCTTTCTTTAAACTTGATACTTATCCGAATCAAATTGAAATTATTACCGCGGAACAAATGATGGATGCCTATGCAGGGATAGGAATGCCCATTGGTTACACTCATTGGTCATTTGGTAAACGGTTTATCCAAACAGAACAAGGCTACAAGCGCGGCCAAATGGGGTTAGCTTATGAAATTGTGATAAATTCCGACCCCTGCATCGCCTATTTAATGGAAGAAAATACCATCACGATGCAAGCATTGGTTATGGCTCACGCCTGTTATGGCCACAATAGTTTTTTTAAAAATAACTATTTATTTAACACCTGGACCGATGCGAGTTCGATTATTGATTATTTAGTTTTTGCTAAGAATTATATTCGTGAATGTGAATTACGTTATGGTGTAGAGCAAGTTGAACTGACCTTAGACTCTTGCCATGCATTAATGAATTACGGTGTAGACCGCTACAAACGTCCAGCTGAAGTGTCACTCAAAGAAGAACAAGCAAGACAACAAGAGCGTGAAGATTATCTGCAAAGCCAAGTGAATGACTTATGGCGAACGCTGCCTACATCACCACAAACAGACACCCCTGAAACGACGGCTATTTTCCCCAGTGAACCTCAAGAAAACATTTTATATTTTATTGAAAAAAACGCACCATTATTAGCACCTTGGCAACGTGAATTGGTGCGCATAGTACGTAAGATGGCGCAATATTTTTACCCACAAAAGCAAACCCAAGTGATGAACGAAGGCTGGGCAACTTTTTGGCATTACACCATACTTAATCGCTTATATGATACCGATAAAGTTACCGACCGTTTCATGTTGGAATTCTTGCAAAATCACACCGCAGTGGTCGCTCAACCTGCCTATAATAGTCCACATTATAGTGGCATAAACCCCTATGCTTTAGGTTTTGCAATGTTTATCGATATCAGACGCATCTGCGAAACCCCCACTGAAGAAGATCGAAAATGGTTTCCAGACATTGCAGGCAGCGATTGGCTGACAACGGTTCACTTTGCCATGAAACACTTTAAAGATGAGAGTTTTATTAGCCAATATCTATCACCTAAAGTGATTCGAGACTTTAAGCTATTTGGTATTTTAGATAATGAAAAACGCAGTCAACTATCAATATCGGCCATTCATGATGATCAAGGTTACCAAGATATTCGCAACACCCTATCACAACAATATAATCTGTCGAATATTGAGCCCAATATACAAGTACAACAAGTGCAAGTGAACGGTGACAGGTCAATTATCTTACGCTACATACCATTTGACGGCATCCCGTTGGCAGACAACCATCAAGAGGTATTAAAGCATTTACATCGATTATGGGGATTTAATGTCACCTTGGAGCAACTTGATGACTTAGGCATTGTTAGTACCTTATCAATGTGTCCAGAAACGGCAGCATAAAGTCTATCTAGTTTACAGTCTGTGGTTTGAACGAGATGATTTATGCTATAAAAAAGAGCCAATCGATTTGATTGGCTCTTTTTTAAGTGTAAATGAGAGGTTTTACTCACTAATTTACTAATTTACTAATTTACTAATTCACTAATTCACTAGGATTTATCATGACCCATTTCAGCAGGTAAATCATCACGTAATTTTTGCCACATTTTGCCACTTTCGATACCATTGATACGCATTAATGCTGGTACGTCAGAGTAATTTTTATCTTTAGCTAACTTTTCAAGTTTGACATAAAAACGCATGGTTAATTCACGAGCTTCTTGGCTCGAAAAATAATATCGACCAACACGATTATAAAGACCTTTGAAACCATTTAAAATCAATACATACAATGGATTACCTGATGCAAAAGCTAATGTATGATGCAATTGGTAATCAAATGTAGCATACGCTTCTGCATCATTTTCTAAGCTATGAATACCCGCTAATACATCAACTACTTTTTCAGGATTGTGGCGAATGGAGGCCCGAAAGTAAATGTTGCTTACGTTACCACGAGCAGCCATTAATTGGTCGACAAGTAGTGGAAAACCATCCGGATTTAAATCAGCAATGGTTTCTAAAATATTTAACCCAGACGTTTCCCAAAAATTATTCACCTGGGTAGGTTTACCATGTTGAATTTTCAACCAACCATCTCGAGCAAGACGTTGTAACACTTCTCTTAACGTTGTTCGAGTAACACCGATAAGTTCAGAGAGCTCACGTTCAGCAGGTAAAATTGATCCCGGTGGAAATTTGTTTTCCCAAATGGAACGAACAATATATTTCTCGGCAAAACTCGCTGGCCCTTTGGCATTGATGATCATCAGCCTTCATATCCTATTGCTAAACAATGGCGAAACTATTGTGACTGATCATACCAGAGCGGTAGAAAATAAAAACCATTGTTTAATCACTACGCTCATTACGATTGATTTTCAAACAACTAAACTGAGCAAAAATCAATAATTGAATATTCATCACATTAAACCACTATAATCATCGACATATCATCAATTTATCTGATAGAACTCTTTAAGTTTAGTATATAATGATGTAGCTAGTTTGTTAACGCTACGTGTTAATTCTAACGACAATAACAGCGTTACAATTCGATTTTTTTTAAGCTACACTAGCGATGAAAATAAGAGCCATACGTAGTTAGTGAGTAAACTATTTTGCTAACACATTGTTTGCTATAACAAGATATCTTTATTCAACAGAGAGTAATTGGCCAAAATACTCAGTTCAATCGAATTGAATTTTAAACTCAATTAACGAAAAATTGATGCTTATCAAGTTTTCTAATCTGAGTTGCCTCTATTCTCCCAAATCTATTTGAAAATAATGATGTATTGTAAGCTATCAAAAAATGGTAACAATACTGCCACAATAACAATATCGGAGAGGCTGATATGCCTGTAACCAAAAGTCAGGCGCTATTTGTAAACTTTTTAGGCAATTCACCTAAATGGTACAAATACGCAATTTTGGCATTTTTAGTAATAAATCCCCTGCTGTTTTTTTATGTCAGTCCATTTATCGCTGGATGGGTGCTAGTCGTTGAATTTATTTTCACTCTAGCAATGGCACTTAAATGTTACCCACTTCAGCCCGGCGGTTTGCTCGCAATTCAAGCCGTATTTATTGGCATGACATCTCCCTCGCAAGTTCTACATGAAATTGAAGCAAACTTAGAAGTATTGTTACTTTTAGTCTTCATGGTCGCTGGTATTTACTTTATGAAGCAGTTGTTACTGTTTGTATTTACCAAGATGATTACCAAAGTACGTTCGAAAATCATCGTTTCATTGATGTTTTGTACTGCGTCGGCATTTTTATCTGCGTTCTTAGATGCGTTAACGGTCATCGCGGTTATTATTGCTGTTGCCGTTGGTTTTTACTCTATCTACCACAAAGTGGCTTCAGGAAAGAGTTTTAATGACGGTCACGACCATACATCTGAAACAACTGAACAGTTAAACAATGAAGAATTAGAATCGTTCCGAGCATTCTTACGTAATTTATTAATGCATTCAGGCATTGGTACCGCTCTTGGTGGTGTTTGCACCATGGTTGGCGAACCACAAAACTTAATCATTGCGGCCCAAGCCCATTGGCAGTTTGGTGAGTTTTTCTTACGGATGTCGCCAGTGACAATGCCAGTATTGGTTGCAGGTATATTCACTTGTTTTCTTGTCGAAAAATTCAAAGTCTTTGGTTATGGCGCACAATTACCTGATGCAGTACATAAGATTTTAACTGATTACGCCACTCACGAAGACTCGCACAGAACCAATCAAGATAAAATGAAATTGGTTATCCAAGCCCTTATTGGTATTTGGTTAATTGCTGGTTTAGCACTTCACCTAGCTTCTGTTGGCCTCATTGGTTTATCAGTCATCATCTTAGCCACTGCGTTTAATGGTATAACCGACGAACATTCTTTGGGTAAAGCATTTGAAGAAGCTTTACCTTTCACTGCACTATTGGCGGTATTTTTTGCCATCGTTGGTGTGATTATTGACCAGGAACTGTTTGCTCCAGTGATCCAATGGGCATTAGGTTATGAAGGCAATATGCAGTTAGTGATTTTTTACATCGCTAACGGCTTGTTATCTATGGTCAGTGATAACGTGTTTGTGGGAACTGTTTACATTAATGAAGTGAAAGCAGCATTGATGAGTGGCCAAATCACTCGAGATCAATTTGATTTACTTGCTGTGGCAATTAATACCGGTACTAACCTACCTTCTGTGGCTACGCCGAATGGACAAGCAGCGTTCTTGTTCTTGTTAACCTCGGCCATAGCACCGCTTATTCGTTTATCGTACGGCCGTATGGTATGGATGGCGTTGCCTTATACGATTGTATTATCAATTGTGGGCGTGATGGCCATTGAGTCAGGTTTCTTAGTCGACATGACTGATTTACTTTATGAAACTCAATTAATTATCCACCACTCAGCCAAAGACATCAGTGGCGCGGCAATGGGTCATTAATTAAATCAGCTTATTGGACTTAGTAGATAAATTATCTTAAAGTCTCTATTGTTTGTGTAAACACCCTCATTTGAGGGTGTTTTTTTATCTGTTAACACATTTATTAGGAACTGAAATTGTCGCAACTACAGCAGTTTTGCCATAACCGTTTGTCTTGGGGTTTATTATTATTGTCCGCCATTGGATTGGAATTGGCAGCCCTTTTCTTTCAATATGGAATGGATCTAGCGCCGTGTGTCATGTGCATTTATATTCGGGTTGCTGTACTCGGTATTATTCTGGCAGCGCTGATAGGGATACTACAACCTAAAGTGTGGTTGTTACGATTAGTGGGTATGGCTGGATGGTCTGTATCGGCGGTTTGGGGCTTCAAATTAGCTTATGATCTAAACCAGATGCAAGTTAATCCTTCACCGTTTGCGACTTGTTCTTTTTACCCCGAATTCCCCAGTTTTATGCCATTAGACACCTGGTTACCTTCAGTATTCTCGCCAACAGGCATGTGTAGTGACTCACCATGGTCGTGGCTGTCTGTCAGCATGGCACAATGGATGATGCTTGGTTTTGCTGTTTATGGTGTTATTTGGTTGTTGATGTTGTTACCTGCACTTAAATCTGCAAAATAAATCAGCAAAAAATTCGAAATCAAATATAAAAAAGACCTCATTGAGGTCTTTTTTATATTTAAAGAATTGATTATTCAACGTCTAGCATCGGCCACAGTACAATACAGTCTTCCAAATACTTCACTTTCATTTCGTTTACGGTTTTACCTTGTACCGAAATGCCCGCTGCATGCATAGCCTGTTTATTTCCAGTCAATAACGGATGCCAGCTAGGTAAGCCTTTACCAACATGCAAACGTCGGTAAGCACAGCTATCGGGTAACCAAGTCAGCTCAGCAATATTCTCAGGCGTAATGGCAGTACATTCAGGCACATAAGTAAAACGATCAGGATATCTACGGCAACCACAAGTATCGTTGTCCAATAGATGGCAGGCGGCATTGGTATAATAAAGTTCATCCGTTTCATCATCGATGATTTTATTTAGACAGCACTTACCGCAGCCGTCACAAAGAGACTCCCATTGTTCGGGGGTCATGTTTTCTAAAGGTGTGGTTATCCAAAACTGAGTCATCATTTTATGTCTAAAGTGGCTTATTATCTAAATTTTCAGGCATTTTACACCTAAAACGGTACAATTTACTGTTTAATTTTCTCAGAAAGGTAGGTTATTGCCAGCGTATCGTACAAAGAATTATTAAATTGATGTAATAATCGAAAATTATTATAGGTTAAATAAAAGCGGCCTTTGGGTCCATCCGGCGCAATTAATGATACTTCCATGTCATTACGTTGGGGTAAATTTGTGCCATCAAAACGCCTGACACCATAGGCTTGCCAATCTGGAAATGTGTGATGTGATTGTAAACCAAGTAAGTTTGGATCTAACATCATTGTCGTTTTTACCTGTCTTCCCCAAGTAGAATCATATTGCCAATCTTGTTGATGTAGCATATTAGCCGTAGATGCAAAGGCATCATCCATACTGCTCCAAACATCAATGATGCCATCTTTATCGGCATCTATACCGTATTGGAGTATCTGGCTAGGCATCATTTGCATCTGTCCCATCGCCCCTGATGAAGAACTCTGCAATAAATCTTCGGTAATATTTTTTTGTTCGATTAGCTTGAGCGCTGCAATAAATTCATTAATGTAAAAAGCTTCTTTATCGCCTTTATAAGCCAGTGAGGCTAAAACAGATAACCCAGAAAAACGTCCTGTTCGCTCTCCAAAACGAGAGTTCATCCCCCATAATGCCATCAGGAATCGGGACTGAACTTGATAAGTTCGGCTAATATTTTCTATTTGTGATTCATGTTGCTGAAACATTGCTCTGGCTGTACTCACGGTAATTTCAGGTACAGCTTGGGGAATAAAGTGTTCTAATGTTTGTGATTCATCTGAATGGGCATTGAGGCTGGCTTTTTTGAAGATTTTAATATTAGCAATATAGCGTTCTGCTGTCAGTTGATTAACGCCAGTGGCTATTGCCCTTTGTTGGAGTTCCAACAAATAGTCGGAAAATTCGCCACGGCTGTCTTCTGCCATGGCAATATTAGAACAAATGAAGTAACAAAATGCACATAAAATGATTTTTTGAATCATATTCGTCTTGATTACTCCTTTAAGAATGAGCTTATTTCTTAAAAGCTAATTCTTGTTTATGTTGTTCGAGTAAATTAATTTGCGGTGGTGGTATTTGCAAGTAATAGCCTTTTTCTACTAATGCTGACTTAACTTTATCAATATCAGCGATACCTAAATGATCTCGTTTAGATAAAGGTACAATCATCACTAATGTCTTTGAACCAAACATTTCCATTAACGGTTCAGGAACGTCATCAAATACATCACGTTTTTTGACAAAAAGGTAAGTATCTGCTCTTCGACCGCTTTTATATACTGCACATATCATTTTAGTGTAAATTTCCAAAGGTTCAAACTTGATAGTCAACTAAGCACACTATAACATGGTGGCACAAGAAAATAATTGTAAATCAGTTTATCGCTGAAGTATTGGAGAATCACGCCGGGATGGCTAAACAAAATCTCGAATTAAAGGCCACGTCTTTTACCTTATCAGTACTGCATATCAATCATAACGATCTCGATATCATTGCGGCTGAATTAGACAACAAATTGGCTCAAGCTCCCCAGTTTTTTTTGGGCGCCCCCTTGGTATTAAATTTATCAGCCATTCAGCATACTCACATTGATTTTAATGCACTAAAACAATTATTAATTGACCGAAATCTTATTATTGTAGGCATTACCGATGCCAGCCCAGAACAAATTGAACAAGCAAAAAGTATGGCAATTGCAGTGGTTAAATCGGGTAAACAAGCCCGCAAAGCTGAGTTGCCTGTACGAGCAACTAAAATTGTTAAACAAAATGTGCGTTCTGGACAACAAATATACGCACAAAATGCTGATTTAATCATTTTTGGTGCGGTTGGTAATGGCGCTGAAGTCATTGCTGATGGTAGCATCCATATATATGGTGCTCTTCGTGGGAAAGCCATGGCGGGTGCTGCGGGAGATAATCAAAGTGTGATTATCGCTAACTCGTTAGAAGCAGAATTAGTATCGATTGCTGGACAGTATTGGTTGACAGAACATTTGCAACAATACGATCTAAGTCAAAGAGGCTGTGTTCGCCTTGAAGGCGCATCTCTTACTGTTGAATCATTGCCCCAATAATCGGCAAATACAAGGATATAAATATAAATGGCGCAAATTATTGTTGTCACATCAGGTAAAGGCGGTGTGGGTAAAACAACATCCAGTGCAGCAATTGCCACCGGATTGGCCTTAAAAGGAAAGAAAACTGTCGTTATCGATTTTGATATTGGGTTACGTAATCTTGATTTGATTATGGGTTGTGAACGCAGAGTCGTATATGATTTTGTTAACGTCATTAATGGTGAAGCTAATTTGAACCAAGCGTTAATTAAAGATAAACGCTGCGACAAACTGTTTATCTTACCCGCGTCTCAAACACGCGATAAAGATGCGCTCACTAAAGAAGGCGTTGGCCGGGTACTTGAGAATTTAGCCAAAGATTTCGATTATATTGTTTGTGATTCACCAGCGGGTATTGAACAAGGTGCCATGATGGCGCTTTACTTTGCCGACATCGCGATTGTTACCACTAACCCTGAAGTGAGTTCTGTACGTGACTCAGATCGTATATTAGGCATGCTGCAGAGCCGTTCACGTCGTGCGGAATTGTCTTTAGAGCCCATAAAAGAATATTTATTGTTAACTCGTTACTCTCCTGCGCGGGTCAAAACGGGTGAAATGCTCAGTGTTGAGGATGTGAAGGAAATATTAGCCATTGAATTACTCGGTGTGATCCCTGAGTCTCAATCGGTACTGAAGGCGTCAAACTCTGGTGTACCGGTCATTATTGATCAAGAAAGTGATGCAGGTTTAGCTTATGGCGATACGGTTGCACGCTTATTAGGTGATGATGTACCTGTTCGATTTATTACAGAAGAAAAAAAGGGATTCCTTAAAAGGATATTTGGGAGCTAACTATGTCGATACTTGATTATTTTAGAAGCAGTAAAAAGCCCAATACCGCATCATTGGCAAAAGAACGATTACAAATTATTGTGGCTCATCAACGTGGTGAACGTGGTGCACCTGATTATTTCCCAAAGATGAAACAAGAAATCATCGAAGTGATCCGTAAATATGTGCAAATATCAGATGACCAAGTCTCTGTGCAACTTGACCAAAACGATGACAATTTATCGGTGTTAGAGTTAAACGTTACCTTACCTGATTCAAAGTAATCAGCCAAGGTCACCCTACTCTGCTTAACACAAAAAAGGATACTGGCATTATGCGAGTATCCTTTTTTGGTATGTTGATAAATTGCATTAACTAAAGCTGAATTAACTAAAGCGCACTGGCTCTAGTAAATCACCTACCAACTGCCCACGCCAACCGACCAAGAGTATCGGTGTTGGTGTTTGTTTGTTGTGATACAACCATAATAGAAATTCATGAATATGGCGCTTAGAACCAACAAATTCTAATGCGACATTTTCACGCTCACATAATTCAGTTAAGACTGTTTTAACTTCTTTAAAAGCTGATTTATAACCTGACTTAAGCGCAACAACATCAACTTCTTCAGGTAGATTAATTAAATCTGCCGTCGCCATAACTGTTAATAAATCTTTGCCGTGAATGCGTTTCTCTTGATCTGTTAAGTCATTTAAACTATTCAATTCCGCCAGTGTGATCGGTTGTTTTTTGGCTAATGCAATTAATGCATGGTCTTTTACCACAAAACCCAGCGCTAGATTGCGGCTTACCGCTTTGGCTAGACGCCATTTCGCCAATACTTTTAAATAGGCTAGCTGCTGACTCGATAATTGAAATGCATTTTTGACTTTAAGGTAAACGCTGTCGCCTTCTGGCAATGACATGCGCCCTTCAGTCATACGCTGACCTTCTTCAAACAACCATTCAAGACGATTGTCCGCAGCAAGCTTCTGTTGCAGCTGAGGGTATAATTGATATAAATAAAACACATCATTAGCCGCATACTGTAATTGCGCATCAGACAGTGGACGATTCATCCAATCCGTACGTGATTCGCCTTTATCTATTTCGACTTGCAAGCATGCGTCAACGAGCTTGGCATAACCTAATCCGTGGCCTAAACCAGCAAAGCTTGCCGCTATTTGGCTATCAAATAAAGGGCTTGGTTGGCATTCACCATAATGAGCAAACACCTCGAGATCTTCACTGCATGAATGCACTAATTTGACAATATTTTGGTCAGTTAATAACTGCCAAAATGGGCTTAAATCGGTAATCGCAACCGGATCAATTAAGGCTAAAGTTTTGCCATCATAGGCTTGAATAAGGCCTAATTTAGCATAATAGGTTCGAGTGCGGACAAACTCAGTATCTAGCACCAGCAAGGTGCTTTGTTGGTATTGTTCAACTAATGACAACAGGCTGGCATCATCACTGATATATTCAAACGTTAACAAAATAGGCTCCGCTAAAAAAAGGTGTGAGCAATACGATAAGCTGATAACAACCAAACATAAAAAAGCCGGCTTAGTTGCCGGCTTTGATTTTACGCTTTGTTAACTTCATCTCGAAGTTGTCGGCGTAAAATTTTACCCACATTGGTTTTCGGTAATTCGTCTCTAAATTCTACCAGCTTAGGAACTTTATATCCCGTTAAATGATGACGGCAGTGCTTAATCAGTTCTTCTTCGGTTAATGATTTGTCTTTTGCTACCACAAAAATCTTCACTAACTCGCCACTGGCATCATTGGGAACGCCAACAGCAGCGACTTCGATAACTTTAGGGTGTAGGGCAACAACCTCTTCCACTTCATTCGGAAATACGTTAAAACCTGACACTAAAATCATGTCTTTTTTACGATCGACAATGAAAAAGAAACCTTTTTCATCCATATAACCAATATCACCAGTGGCTAACCAACCGTTTTTATCAATCACACTGGCCGTTTCTTCCGGACGCTGCCAATAGCCTTGCATCACTTGCGGGCCTTGAGCATACAACTCACCGGTTTCACCCTGGGCTAAGACTTTACCATCATCATCACGTATCTGAATGAAGGTTGAAGGCGCAGGAAAACCAATAGAGCCATTGTACCCACTGAGATTATAGGGGCAGCATGTGACCAATGGTGAGGCTTCAGTTAAACCATAGCCTTCGAGTAAGCGTGTCTTAGTAAGGTTTTGCCATTTATCAGCAACGGCGCGCTGCACCGCCATCCCCCCGCCAATAGACAATTTTAAACCAGAAAAATCAAGTTGAGTAAATTCTTCATTATTAACCAAAGCATTGAATAAGGTATTAACACCCGTTAATACCGTAAACGGGTACTTTCTAAGTTCACCCACAAATGCTGGGATATCTCGAGGGTTAGTGATCAGAAGATTTTTACTGCCTTTGTGTAAAAACAATAAACAGTTAACTGTCAGTGCGAAAATATGGTAAAGAGGCAATGCTGTCACCACAAACTCAGCACCATCATCAAGCGTTGGAGAATAAGCGCCACTAGCTTGTAAAACGTTACTTACTACGTTTTTATGGCTTAACATGGCACCTTTAGATACCCCTGTAGTTCCACCGGTATACTGTAAAAAGGCCAAATCCTCGCCACTAATATCGGCTTTAATGTACTGCAGGCGTCGGCCTTTAGAGAGCGCATCGCGAAATGATAATGCATGCGGTAAATGATATTTTGGTACTAATCTTTTAATGTATTTAACAACAAAATTCACTAAGGTGCGTTTGGGTGCGCTGAGCTGATCACCAAGGTTAGTGATAATGACCGACTCTATTGGTGTTTGATCAACAATTTCTTCTAGAGTGTTAGCAAAGTTAGACACCACAATGATGGCTCTTGCACCCGAATCGACTAATTGATGTTTTAATTCCCGTGGCGTATACAGTGGGTTAACATTAACCACCACCATACCCGCACGTAAAATACCAAACAGAGCAATAGGATATTGCAGCAAATTGGGCATCATAATGGCAACACGGTCGCCTTTATTTAAGTGCAGTTCGTTTTGTAAATATGCAGCAAATGCTCGACTTCGCTCTTCGAGTTTACGGTACGTCATCGTCGCACCCATGTTAATAAATGCAGGTTGGTCAGCATATTTTGCTACTGCATCTTCGAACATGTGTACTAAAGAACTGAATTGAGATGGGTCGATTTCGGCCGGAACATGTTCAGGTAAATTATTAATCCAAGGCTGGTCCACAGGTGTCTCCTAATAATGCCCACTGTGCTAAGACGTGCATTCCCCGTCAGTGGTAAAATATTTTATTGTCTGCGTATCATTAATATTGTTTTCGCAGGCTTTATTATGTTGCTTGTCATGAACTAAATCATACAAGTGTTTTAATTTTCGATCATAATCACATAAATAAACTAAAAATAACAGCGTTTTCACCTATGGCTAACGGCTATTTAGAATAAATGCTCCAATCGATTTAGCAACCAGGTTGGCATTCCCCATGTGAAGATGATGGTCTCCGGCTAAATGAACGATATCAATATTGGAAAACCATTTATTGGCTTGCTCTGTTGATACTGTTAATTGTTTATAGCCATCATGACCAACAATGAGTAACGAAGGCGTGTCACTTATTGTCATCAAAGCGTCAACCTGTTCAAAGGTAAAACGGTTAAGTGAGTCTAATTTTAACCGAGGATCACTACGCCAAGAATAGTGGCCATCAGTGGCGGCCATATTACGTTTGGTGATCATTTCGCACCATGGTAATGCTAATCCAGTGAGTTGATGGCGAGCCTGAATCGCAGTATCCATTGAAGAATACGTTGGAGTGACTCTGGCTAGTTGACGATTAAAGCGTTGTTGTTGCTGTAAGCCTTTTCGTAAGCGATCTTTAGCTTGTGTGGCAGATTCAGATAACGGTGCTAGGGCTTCTATTAATATGAGTTTATGGATGTTGTCAGCAAGACATGCATTGTAAGCTGACGCCACAATGCCGCCGAGCGAATGGCCCAATAAGATAATGGGACCCGTTTCTTGTGACAGGGTATGGATCACGGCTTGCAGATCGTAAATATAATCAACCCAATGCAACGGATAACGCCCTGGGCGATGATCTGATAATCCATGCCCTGGCCAATCGATGCACATCAGTTGAAATTTATCGAATAACCCTTGCTGGGCAAAGGCCTGCGCTAAGGGGATAAAACTGTCGACATTATCAAGCCAACCATGCAAAGCTAAAATCACTGGCTTGTCGGCTTGACCATAACGTTTAGCTGCAAGAGTAATATGAGCCAACGGCAATTGAATTTCTTCTACATCAATGTTCAACATTGTTGGCTCACTTTGCAAAAATTATTTAGCGGCTATTTTGGTAAATTTGATTGTCATACGATCACTTTCACCAATATCAAGATACTTCTGTTTATCTTGATCACCCATAGCTAAACGCGGTGGTAATGTCCACACACCTTTTTGATAATCTTTAGTGTCTTTAGGATTGGCATTCACTTCAGAGCTGCCGGTTAATTCAAAACCGTATTTATTGGCCAACTCAACCATTTGATTTTGATCCATATAGCCACTTTCTGCAGCCATACCGATATTGGCACGATGTTCAACAATGCCTAATGAGCCTCCAACTTTTAACACGTCATGAGCGGCTTTAAACACACCTTCCAACTCTCCTTTCATTGCCCAATTGTGCAAGTTACGGAATGTTAATACGTGGTCTGCAGAATTATCTTTACCCAATGAAAACTTAGCCGGTGGATCAAGCGTTACAAACTGTACATTGCCTACACTGGCTTTGTTATCGCTAACCCATTTTTCAAACTTCAAACCAGCTGATTTGTAATAAGCACTTTGATTCGTGTCTGTTGCAGGATTAGTCTCAAAATTAGCAGCTACATATTGGCCTTTTTCAGCTAGGTATGGCGCTAAAATTTCAGCATACCAACCACCACCTGGCCATAGTTCAATCACAGTTTGTTCAGGCTTAATATCAAAAAACGCTAATGTTTCAGCAGGATGACGATATTGGTCACGTAGTTTATTATCTGCAGTACGAAACTCGCTGGCCACTGCTTTAGCAAGGGCAGAACTAACCTGCGGTGCTGTCACTTTTTTATCGGGCATACTATCGGCTGCGTATATTGCGGTCGACATACCTAAACTTGATAAGCCAATTAAGGCTCCTAACATCATGTTACGTTTCATTTTGACACTCCCTTTTTTCGATCAACTTTACGCCAACAGAGCAACAACATAAACCCGCTAAAGGCGAGCCATGTTATTACCCATAACCATGCAGGTAGCCAAGTCATTTTAGCTAACATAACCGCATCGCCTTGACCGCTTAACCCCAATAATACCATCGGACTTGCCATGGCATTTAAAATAATCATTAACCCTAATATACGCAGTAAGGTGTTTAACAGACTACTGTTTTTTAATTTAAGTGGTAACAAAAAAAGTATTATCAATACGCTGAGTATAACAATGGTTAACACATCGCGAGCCCAAAAAAGTAACGATGCTGCCACGGTAAACGCGAGTAAAGTCAGGGTAAATCTAATGGTCTGTTTTTGCGTTGCCATCAGAAATATCGAATAACCCCAGAGTGCGGCGCCAAAATAGCCCGCATAAGCGATTAATATACTGCTGCCGCCTTGGCTAAAACAAAAGCCAGCGCCGTTTGGAAATAGCTGAATATGACTGACCGAGCCACCGGTCAATAATGTCGCGATGCCATGAGATAATTCGTGAAAATAACTTTCAAACCATTTAAAAGGTATAGAGATATAAGGGAATCGCGTCAGTAAAAAAGCCAACAGTAATTCAATCACAAAACGGCTACGACTGGGTGTTGCAGACAACGGCACATTAGGCATATAAATCAATACCAACCATTTGTTGAATTTCGTCTCTTTTAGCAGAATGCTGTGTCGATAAATACTGAGCTATAGCGCCACGCTGACTGTAAGTCTCACGGTCGAATTCAACACGCGCTTGCTGTTTGGCCGATAAAGTTGAATCGTCAACAATGGCCATGTTGCGAGCTTCAATCCCTTGAACCTCAGTTTCTACAGTAGCAGGATTAACAATAATAGGTTCGTGGGCCGCTATGATCGGCCGATTACCGGCAACAGCTTGGCTCAGGCTAATTGGGCCTGATTGATTATTTGCCATTGATAATGCTGAATTTATCGTCATTAACGACACCGTTTACCTATATTTGAATCTTATACTTTATGTCAAATTGCCGTGAATGGCTATTCTCGGCCTGGAAGTTTTTTCCACGTAACAGTATCACGAAGGTACACAGGCGAAAGTTCATCAACAGTAGTATGCAAACCTTGTTGATAACCTTGTTGTGCCAGAATTAACATGGCTTTCGCATCTGGATAAGTTGCTTGGGTGCATGGTGTCATGTGTGGCGCTATCGTTAATAATTGTGGATAGGCTTCAAAGCCTGTGCCACAAACACTAATGTTTTGTTGTGTATCGAGGGTTAACTCAATCGCTTCTGGCGCGCTAACGTGTTCTTGACCTACTAAGGTAGCAATGCCGTCTTTGGCAATGTATTGGCCCCAATAGACTTCCTTCATACGGGCGTCAATACAGCACAATACTTGCGTAGCACCTTGCTCTGTTATGGCTAATTGGGCCATAGCGGCTAAGGTCGAAATGCCAATAACCGGCAAGTCGAGTCCCAAGGCTAATCCTTGGGTCATGCTGGTACAAATGCGGATACCGGTAAAACTGCCAGGACCGCGGCCATAGGCAATCATGTCCACATCGGCCAGTGTCACTTGGGCTTGGGCTAGCACTTCATCGACCATAGGTAATAATCGTTGACTATGCTCACGTGGTGCATCAGCAATAAGTGCAAACACCTCACCATTAATGGTTAACGCAGCGGAGCAAGTTTCAGTGCAAGTATCAAGAGCGAGGATGGTTAACGGCTTTGGCATTATGATGGGTTACCCAGTAAAAAAACATCAAATAGACTCAATATGATAACTGATGCGTACGGTTTTAAAAAGCTTAAGGGATTTGTTTTAAAAATTGTAATGCACGGTCTAAGTCACGTGTGCGTTGCATGGGTGGCAAAGAATTAATAAACGCCTGGCCATAAGCGCGGTTAACGATACGGTTATCGCACAAAATAAGCACACCACGGTCTTTCTCATCACGAATTAGCCGCCCGACGCCTTGCTTTAAACTTATGACCGCTTGTGGCAGGGAAATATGGTTAAAGGGGTCAAGCCCTTGACGTTCGGCATTGGCTGCACGGGCTTTGTATAAGGCATCATCTGGCGATACAAACGGCAACTTATCGATAATCACGCAGCTGAGTAACTTACCGCGAACATCGACGCCTTCCCAAAAACTGCTGGTACCGAGTAAAACGGCATTACCTAACTGCCTAAATTTATTTAACAAACTTTGTTTACTGGCTTGGCCTTGTACCAGTAAAGGATAAGCGACTTTACCTTGTAAAGCGGATGCAACTTGTTCGAGCATTTGATGGCTAGTAAACAATATGAACGTACGGCCTTGAGCCGCGTTGATAGCTTGAATACACACATCGACTAATTGTTTTACCGTATGTTGCGACTGCCCTACTTTACCTAAATGGCGCGGTACACAAAATACCGCTTGATTAGGGTAATCAAATGGACTGTCTAAAATGATTTGTTGCGCTGATAACAAGCCTAGCTCAGTCGCAAAATGGCCCAAACTTCGGTTTACTTGTAAGGTAGCCGAGGTGAAAATCCAGCGAGTTTTGGCATCAAACAGCTGCTGGCATTGTTTTGCCACATTGATAGGACTCAGTCTTAACAGGATAAAGCGCGGACCTAACTCGACACTATAAGCCGCTTGCATGTCTTTGCATTCAAAATAGTCTTGTAGCTTTTCAGCAAGCTCATGCAATTGTTCAAACGCTAAGTCGAGTTGGTCTTCACGCCCAAGATGATGACGCATTACATTGGTAAGGTCGGTAAGTGCCTGTTGTAGTGCCCACGATACTGTCGCTAAGTGTTTATTGGCGAGTACTTTACGCCAATCAGTTACTTGGTTGTCGTACATAGCGTTGTGCCAGTCACTCAAAGCCAACAGCCCACGTTGCGACAGTTGCTCTATTTGAATACTGTCGCGAATGAGTTGTTTGTGTATTTTAATGATGCCATTAAGCAACTGATCAATTTCGCGACTGGAGATATGGCTGCCAAAGTAGTTAATGCAAATATCTGGCACCAAATGGGCTTCATCAAAAATAACCACATCAGGATCTGGCAATAACTCGGCAAACCCGGTGTCTTTTAGCAATCGGTCAGCAAAAAATAAATGGTGATTAACCACCACCACTTTTGCCTCCATGGCCCTAATACGTGCTTTACGGGTAAAACACACATCATAATGATCGCATTTTTTACCCGTACAGGTTTCTTTGGTGCTCACAATGCTAGGAATAACCTCTGAATGCTCTGCCACCGAGGTTAAATTGCCGATATCGCCATCTTTGCTTAGATGTGCCCATTGGTTAATCTTGAGTAAATCATCAATATAATATTCGCTAAATTGACTGGCATTTTGCATCTGCTTTTCAAGACGTAACTGACATAAATAATTGTTACGCCCTTTTAATAACGCAATCGGTACATGTACATCTAACATGGCAAGTAATGCGGGGAGATCTTTGAGGAATAGCTGCTCTTGCAGATTTTTACTGCCGGTACTCACAACCACTTGCTTGCCGCTGAGTAAGGCCGGAATTAAATACGCATAGGTTTTACCCACACCAGTACCCGCTTCTAAAATCAGATTATGCTTTTTAGCAATAGCGTCACTGACCGCAACGGCCATATCTGTCTGACTTTGTCGATGGTGGTAATGATGCACATGTTTGGCTAACGCACCGCGATCGCTAAATTCATGGATTACAGATTGGGTAAGTGTAGAGCTCAAAGCATCCTCAAATTATCGCGCTAATGCTGATGTAGTGTGATTTGGGCTATTATGCTTATAACGGCATCATGTTCCAACTGTTTATCACCAAAAGTTGTAAAGGCAGTTGTATAAACAATATCGATGATTTGACTAAATTTAGACCAGAAACAAAAAATGCTGGCCACCAGCGTGACTCAGCATTTCTTGACTCGTATAAAATATAATCAAACGTTTATTTTTTAGTAATTCAGAGAACAGGTTTTGAATGTGGTGTTCAGGGGTGAATTCAAATACCACTTTTTCATTGGTAACCTTGCGTTTAACACTTATGCTCGTGACTTTTTCGGCCGATTTTGACCAAATAAGTCAAATGACAATATATCAGGCATCACAAAATCATCCGTAAAACATATCTTCTATATCCACATTGCCATCTGTTCTTTGGTGGGTTTACTGCCTTTATGGACCACTTTTTCATCAACCACTACCGCTGGCGTACTCATTACGTCATAAGCCATAATTTGCGTCATATCGGTTACTTTTTCTATTTTTATAGCAACACCTTTTTCGTCGGCAACAGCTTGGGCAAGCTCAGCAGTTTCAAGACACTTTTTACAACCTGAACCTAATACTTTAATGATTTTCATTTATTGTTCCTTGTGACTAATTCGTAGATGATAGCAACGGAGCAAATGCATTAAATATCCACCCCACTAAAGTGAATGAAACTAATAGAAGGCTAAATAATATTGCCAGTAAACGCCATTGCATGACTTGCTTTAACAAAATAAATTCAGGAAAACTGGCCGCTACAGTGCTCATACAAAATGCTAATGTGGTACCTATTGGTAAACCATTGATAATAAGGCTTTCCATAATCGGAATAACACCTGTCGCATTGGAATAAAGTGGAATGCCGAGCAACACCGCAGCAGGAACAGACCACCATTGTCCGTCGCCCAAATGCGCTTCAATCCAACCGTCTGGTACAAAGCCATGCAGCGCCGCGCCCAAACCCACCCCAATGATGACCCATTTCCACACTCGGCCGAATATATCTAGCATCTCAGTTTTGGCAAATTGATGCCTTTGTGGCAATGACATAGTTTGCACTTTGCCACTATCATCAGCAGTATTGCCAACCCCCTTCTGCTGACCACGTTTTAAGGCTTCGGCCGCAAACGACTGTAGCCAACGTTCAGCCTTAATACTGTCAAGAAACAGGCCGCCTAACATTCCCACACTCATTCCAACGGCAATATACAATAAGGTAAATTTGAGCCCCAATAAGCTCATAAGCAGTAATATTGCGACTTCGTTGATTAAAGGCGAGGTAATCAAAAAGCTCATGGTGATCCCTAATGGGATCCCGGCAGAGGTAAAACCTAAAAAAACAGGAATGCTCGAACAAGAACAGAATGGCGTTATGACACCAAAACCTGATCCCATTAAATAACCTAATCCTCGGTGTTTACCTGCTAAATAATCTCTGACACGCTCAACATTTAACGAAGCCCGGATGAGGGCAATGAAATAAATCATCACCAGCAGTAAAGCAAAAATTTTAGTGACGTCTTCAACAAAAAAATGCAGCGCATCTCCGAGTTTGGTCTCTGGCGACAACCCCAATAAACTGTATATAAGCCAAGATGCAAAATCAGAAAAAATCTGAAACATAAGTTATTGCTCTATAAAAACACTACTGTAAAGATAGCCTTATTTTTAGTCGCAATATAAGATCCAGGTCTCGATTTTGTTGATGATAAAAATAAACATAGATTATCCGAAATAATATCGGGTTAATTTTTTTCTAAGTGGAATGTCTCGTTTTTGTCAGTTTTACCTATGATGACTTATTCAAACTCAAAATTTAAATGTCGATGATAAATTAATATAAAAATTAGTCAGTTAAACTCGTTTTTATTAAATCTATTACTGAATAATTCGTTGCAATGTTAACGGCATCATAATAACGTAGCCCTAGAGATCTTTGAACACAGTCAATAAGCTTAAGGAAAAGCAATAATGAAATGGTTAATTGTAGTGGTTATAAGTTGGTGTATCGGGTTTATCAGTTATCCGCTGATATGGCCTAGTGACACCCCAGACACTACCGAACATGCCGATTTATTGTCCAAAACACCACAAGGCAACACTTCAAAATTTGTCTCTGTAGGTCAAGCTAATCTTACTTCGGTAAATGATGTAACCCAGAACACTCACGACCGAGAAGCATTTAAGGCATCGTTAGGCAATGATGAAACGCCTTACATGTCGATTTTTCGCATCATGCAACTGGCCGAACAAGACCCTCTAGAAGCATTACTCGTTGCCGAAGAAACGCAACATGAAGACTTATATGGATTAATTTTAGAAATAGCGGGGAAAATGCAATTTTCAAATGTCATTTCATGGCTAGAACAGCAAAAGTCGACTGAACAATATGAATCATTACTCGACGGTTATTTACGTGGTTTAGCGTCTGTAAATCCGCAGCAAGCATTAAGCGATGTAGAGTTATTAGCAGTAGAACCAATGAAGTCGTCGATCATCATGTCGATTGTCGACTCATGGGCCAACACCGATGCAATAGCCGCATTTGAATGGTTAAAATTGCAAACAGAAACTCAATCAACGTTAAAAATGTACTTAAATACCATGTATTACTACATTGAACAGTCACCTAACGAAGCCGCCAATCTCATTTCATCACTGCCATTAAATGAATCGACTAATTATCTTATTACATCGATGGTATATCAGTTGGTTGAAAAGAATACTCAAGATGCTGTCGATTGGTTAGATACTATTGCCGTAGAGCAACGTGCCAGCGGGATATATATTGTATCTCGAAAAATGGCAGAAACAGATCCTGAGGCTGCTTTAGTATTTTTAAACAATCAAAAACAAGCTTACGATTTAAATCAAGATTATTTCAACAGTGCCTTAGCTGAAATAGCCAGTGTGGAACCCAATATGATGCTAGCGCGAATAGATAATTATGAAGCGAATGTTCAGCGGGATATTATCATTAACGCTAGCTACGCCCTCGCAGAAAATTCGGAAGTCGATTTTTTGCAGGTAATTAACTCGCTGTCCGATGACAACAAAGATATTGCTTTTCGTCAACGATCAGCCCAGTTGAGCCAAACAGATCCACAACAAGCGTTTAATGTAGCCGAACGCATTAATGATGCCACGACTCGATTAGAATCTATTGCCAGTACCGTCAATGTCTGGAGTGGGTTTGACAAACGAGCAGCGATGACAGCAATTGATAACTCAACCCTCTTAACAGCCAGTCAAAAAGCCGAAATAAGCAGTCAAATACAATTGCAGCTGACATCATCGAATATTATTTACCCTTGAGTAGCCATTTGATTATTTGGCTAACGAGCTTGTTCTATTGATTGCCACGGCAATTAACATCTTGTTATAGAAATAAGCAATCCACACAGATGCACACAATCGTTAAGTTGATGATGATGACATTAAATAGTAAGTTAATGCCGACCAAAAAGGCCACATAATGCAACGCAGACAGTTTTTAAAAGTGGGAATGTTAGGCGCTGCGGTAGGATTAACTGGTGCCAGTGCATTATGGTTAAGCCAAGGCAATGATCCAACACAACTGAACATTGCTGCACTATTAGCCAAGTTGAATAAGTTAACGATGTTATCAACCGAACAACTTGCAGGTTTAAGCACTGGCAAGTGGAACAGTGCTGAAGTGTTTACACATTGCGCGCAAAGTGTTGAATTTTCAATGAGCGGGTTTCCAGAGCATAAATCAGCACTCTTTAAACAAACTGTCGGGGCGCTGGCATTCACCGTATTTGCCACTAAAGGCGCAATGTCTCATAACTTAGCCGAACCAATCCCTGCTGCGCCAGAGTTAGACCGCAGTGTTGATGTTAATCAAGCACTCGCTAGGCTAATACAATCTTTAAAAGATTTTCAACAATATAAAACTGATTTGGCACCACATTTTGCTTATGGTGAATTAAACAAAGCAGATTACGAGCTTGCCCATGTACTGCATTTTTATAATCACCAACAGAACTTTAATCTAATGAGTTAACGGTTAAAAAATTAACATTAAATATCAAGAGCTTAAACAAAATCCCAATACAACGTTAGTGCAGCTTAGATAGCCCGTTTTTATCGATACTACTGGCATTATGTAATCGCAACGCCCAATTACCATGATGTTGCTGATCACAAGCAGTTTCAGTATCAAAGCTAACATGTTGATTAATATTTTTGAGATCAATCTGGTATTGAGCAAGGGTGCGTTGAATTAGCGTTAACAGTAGCGCTTTATGACCACTTTGATTAAATTGCGTTAGTTGTGTTTCAGTATCAAATATACAAATAATTCGTAAGCTCTTGGGGAATGTCGTGTAATCAACGACGTGCGTAATCCATGCAAAACCAGGATAGCCATCCAGTGCATGTTCGCATACGACGGTTAACCCCTCTCTTAATTTATTATCGATTTTTTTATCGGTTTTTCGCATACTAAAATGTTCTTCCTAATCTGTACAACTAGATGAATACATCATCATATTAAAAGCTATCGAGTACATTATGTTTTTATGCGCAGACATATCGTTAACCATAGTTCTGGTGACCATTAATGATGAACGGCTATTTCGTTACATAACTCTTGTTAAAGTTTGAGCTAATGACGAGGGCCTGTTTATCTTTGCAAAAACAGCCTTGAAAGATCAACAGGCCCTAAACCGTAACCCTACTTAAGATGGTCTACACCAGTATCGATCCGGTTCCCTCCAGCATTTTTTGCTCTATACATAGCTTGATCTGCATATTGAATTAATTGCTGCTCATCAGCACCATTATCGGGATAACGAGCGACACCAATACTCGGTGAAAGTTGCAAATTAAGGCTATCAAATTGATAAGTTTTCTCCAGTTCAAGTCGAATATTCTCTGCAATAAACAACACACTATCAACTGAATCAATACCATTTAGTACAACGACAAATTCATCGCCACCAAAACGTCCAACCGTATCTGATTTACGAACGCAATCACGCAAACGCTGAGCGATATTCTTAAGTAGCTTGTCACCAACAAGATGCCCATAGCTGTCATTAACATGTTTAAACCCATCAATGTCGATAAATAACAAAGAAAGATGAGAGCCTTCGCGACGCGCCAGTCCAAGCGATGTTTGTAAACGCCCAAACAACAATGCTCTATTAGGTAATTCTGTTAATGGATCATGTCCTGCAATGTAATGAAGTTGCTGCTCCATTAATTTTCGTTCAGTAATATCGTGAGCAACTGCAATTCTAAACTGGTGATCTTCAGACCATCGTGCCGACCAAAGAATATCAATTATTTTGCCATCTTTACGAACCCAACGATTTTCAAAACGAGGTAGTTTTTTGCCACTCAGCAATGATTCAACGACTTTAAGTGTCTTTATACCGTCTTCAGGATAAACATGGTCAAGCATAGGTTTGCCTATCACTTCGTCAGGAGAGTATCCAAAAATATCTTCAAATGCAGCACTAACAAACACAAAATTTCCTGCTTTATCAACCACACAAACTGCATCGAGCATTAAGTCCATAACATCTCTAAGCGCCACTACATCAATGGTCTTCATACTGTGCGTACCTCGAGAAGTTAGCTAAATTAATAAAGCGTAATACACGCCAGCTTATAAGTAGCGTCCAATAAACTCAATGGCTTATAACGATATGATTTAAACATTGCGATTCATAAAGACTAAAGGAACAAGTTTCATCACACTAAAACATCATTTATCCCTTGAATAATCGACTAGCACACGGCTCTTGTTGCATAAGAATCAAGCCATTAAACGGTATCATTAACCTAAGTGATATAGAGTGCCAAATGGGAGGCGTCATTACGCTAACGGTCTACCCTTTGTATTTATTGAGTTCTCAAAGTCATTTATTGACAAACAACAAGTAGAGGTTAATCCCCAAGGGCATTGATAGCTAAAATATTAAGCAGTTGTGTTGTTAACGCTTTCTTAATCGGCTCTAATGATCACAAACAGACAAGAAAGCATATCTTATGCAAAAAATATGGTAATTAAATAACATTAATGCTTTATCCGCTCTTGCAAACAAGCATAAATGCGGTTAAGTTAACTGCAAGTCGATATACACGACATCAGATGAGTGCATAATCTCTCATTTGAACTGATTTACTAATATCAAATAAAGAGTACTGAAATGAACATCCAAGTGACTACAATCCACCATCATCACCATATGCGGTAGCCTTCGGATGCTAACTGCCGAAGGACGATATCCTTCTGGTGGTGAACAATTATTCACATAAACCCCTGGAAGGAATTTCAGGGGTTTTTTGTTTCTAAATTTTTATTTTTATTTAAGCAGTTAAATTTACACATTTTATATTTAATACATAAGGAATTATCACATGAGTGAGTCAAAGCGTTTACGTATAGCCATCCAGAAATCAGGCCGTTTATCTAAAGAATCTCAACAATTGCTGAAAAGCTGTGGCGTTAAATTTAACGTTAATGAGCAACGCTTGATTGCACACGCAGACAACATGCCAATCGACTTATTACGCGTTCGTGATGATGATATTCCAGGCTTAGTAATGGATGGAGTTGTCGACCTAGGTATTATCGGTGAAAACGTTCTAGAAGAAGAACAAATAGAGCGCCAACTAGCAGGTAAACCGGCTGAATGCACTAAATTACGTGAATTAGATTTTGGTTCATGTCGTTTATCACTTGCGGTACCTAATGAGTTTGAATATAAAGATGCCAACTCACTAGAAGGTCTGCGCATCGCGACATCTTACCCGAACTTACTGCGCCGTTTTATGCTAGAAAAAGGCATTAACTACAGCGACTGTATGCTTAAAGGTTCTGTTGAAGTCGCGCCACGGGCAGGATTGTCAGATGGCATTTGTGATTTAGTCTCGACCGGTGCAACCCTTGAAGCGAACGGCTTGTATGAAACCGAAGTCATTTACCGCTCAATGGCTTGCATTATTCAATCAAACAAAACTCAATCTACTGAAAAACAAGCTCTAATCAACAAAATCTTATCGCGTATTAATGGCGTTATCCGTGCCCGTGAAAGTAAGTACATCTTATTGCACGCTCCAATTGAAACGTTAGATCAAATCGTTGCCCTACTCCCAGGCGCTGAAAACCCAACCGTATTACCACTTAATGACGACACTAATCGTGTGGCAATTCACGTAGTAAGCACAGAAGATTTATTCTGGGACACTATGGAAGAATTAACCGCACTAGGTGCAAGCTCAATTCTGGTCATGCCTATTGAAAAAATGATGGGGTAACACAAATGCAAATTCTCGATTGGGCTTCTTTATCTACTGAACAACAACGACAAACGTTAGCGCGTTCGCCATTAATTGGTGATGCAAGTGTAGAGCAACGTGTTCGTGACATTATTGAGCAAGTCAACGCTCAAGGTGATAGCGCATTACTGGCTTATAACAAGCAATTTGACGGTGTTGAACTGACTGAGCTCGCATTATCAACTGACGCCATTGCGGCAGCATGTGCACGTGTAGGTGACGACGTCAAACAAGCTGTTGCGCAAGCGGTGAACAACATTGAAACCTTTCACAAGGCGCAGGTGTTTCAGGGTGTTGATATAGAAACTCAAGCGGGAATTCGTTGTGAATTGCGCAGTGAACCCATCGAGCGAGTCGGCTTATATATTCCCGGTGGTACAGCTCCATTAATATCCACAGTAATGATGTTGGCGTTACCAGCAAGAATTGCCGGTTGCGAAAAGCGTGTGTTAGTCAGTCCACCGCCGATTAATGATGCGATTATTTATGCCGCCAATGTCTGTGGTATTACTGATATTTTCCAGGTGGGTGGTGCCCAAGCCATTGCGGCATTAGCATTTGGGACAGAGTCGGTGCCGAACGTAGATAAAATATTTGGTCCGGGTAATCGTTATGTGACTGAAGCAAAACGATTAGTGTCACAGGACAGCCGTATTAGTGTGTCAATAGACATGCCTGCAGGTCCGTCTGAAGTGTTAGTGATTGCCGACAAAGATGCAAATCCTGGTTTTGTTGCGGCCGATTTATTATCCCAAGCAGAACATGGTGTTGACTCGCAAGTAATGTTAGTGACTGACTCATTAACACTGGCAGAGCAAGTCAACCAAGCGTTAACTGAACAATTAGCACAGTTGAGCCGTAAAGACATCGCCGCACAAGCACTAGAATGCAGCCGCAGTATTATTGTTAGCGATATGGCGCAAGCTGCAAAAGTGTCTAATTTGTATGGCCCAGAACATTTAATTATTCAAACTACTGCCCCACGTGACGTGCTTAGGCAAGTTCGCGGTGCCGGCTCCGTCTTTTTAGGCGCTTATACCCCAGAGTCTGTGGGCGATTATGCTAGCGGTACTAACCATGTTTTACCGACTTATGGTTATAGCCGTTCAGTTTCAAGTTTGTCATTAGCCGATTTTAGTCGACGTTTTACAGTGCAAGAGCTCAGCCAACAAGGGCTTGAAACTTTAGGTAACACTGTGATGGTGTTGGCAGAAAATGAATTATTAGATGCACATAAAAATGCTATCGCCATTCGTTTAGCCAGTTTTTAGTAGTGAGTAGTGAGTCATTCATATTGTCAGCGCTATCGCTAAGCGCTAGTTAGCACCCTATTAGAGTAGAAAGTAGAGAACACCGCCATGAGCCAGACCGTAGCAGCGTCTTTTGATCCAAAGCAGTTGGTTAGACCCGAATTATTGACATTAACCCCGTACCAGAGTGCCAGACGAATTGGTGGTCGCGGTGATATTTGGATTAACGCCAATGAATCGCCATTCAATAATAGCCCGCTTGATAAAGTGAATCGTTACCCAGAATGCCAACCTGCTGAACTCATCAATGCTTACAGCCGTTATTCAGGCGTTAAGGCAAGTAATATTATTGCCAGTCGCGGTGCCGACGAAGCGATCGAATTACTCATTCGTACATTTTGTATCCCTGCCGTCGACAGTATTGCTTGTTTTGGTCCAACTTATGGAATGTATTCAATTAGTGCTGCAACCTTTAATGTAGCTGTCACAGCGTTAAGTTTAACCGATGAATATCAGTTACCGGATGCGTGGCCAACACAAATCGGCAATGCCAAAATTGTATTTATTTGTAACCCAAATAACCCAACCGGCACCGTGATTGCAAAAGACAAAATTGAACAAGCTATTAACGCAGCACCTAAAGCTATTGTGGTGGTAGACGAAGCCTACATTGAGTTTTGCCCAGACTACAGCGTGGCAGATTTACTTGGCGCCTACCCTAACCTTGTGGTGTTGCGCACATTATCAAAAGCATTTGCTTTAGCAGGTGCACGTTGTGGCTTTATGCTCGCCAGTGATGACATTATTGACTTAGTCATGCGAGTCATCGCCCCTTACCCGGTGCCATTACCGGTGTCAGACCTTGCGGTAAAAGCGTTAAGTCCTGCTGGCATTGACACTATGCGAACTCAAGTCGCCAGTTTAATTGAACAAGGCAAACGCTTAAGCGTTGCATTAACAGCCTATGGCGCTAAGGTGTTACCTGCCAACGGTAACTATGTTTTAGCCCAATTTGACGATGTACAAGCAGCCGCTAAACGATTAAGCGATTCCGGCGTGGTTGCTCGAGCATACAAAGACCCACGCCTTGCTGATGCGATTCGTTTTAGCTTTACATCAGCCAAACAAACCGATGTGATTGTTCAGTTATTTGGTTAGTGCGTTAGTGCACGTTGCATATCGGTCAATACCCTATACATCATAAATAAGAATTAGATATCACCATTAAGGTAGTTAGCATGAAACAGAAAATCCTTTTTATCGACCGCGACGGTACATTAGTTGAAGAGCCAGCCATCGATAAACAACTCGATAGTTTGGCTAAATTAGTGTTTGAACCACAAGTGATCCCAGCGTTACTTAAATTGCAGAAAGCCGGTTTCCGTTTAGTCATGGTCAGCAATCAAGACGGTTTGGGCACACCTTCGTTTCCAAAAGCAGACTTTGATGCCCCGCACGACATGATGATGCAAATTTTTTCAAGCCAAGGTGTCGTTTTTGACGATGTGGTTATCTGTCCACACTTTAATGATGAAAACTGCAGCTGTCGTAAGCCTAAACTTGGCTTAGTAAAAGACTACTTAACCCAAGGTAAAGTAGATTTTACCGAATCCGCGGTAATTGGCGATCGTGAAACTGACGTTGAGCTCGCTAATGCCATGGGCATTAAAAGCTTTAAATATAATCGTCAAACACTCGACTGGGACGCTATAACCAGCGCTTTATTAAGTAAAGGTCGCGTGGCAACGGTAGTGCGTACCACCAAAGAAACCGACATCAAAGTCACCATCGACTTAGACAACCAAAGCAAAGGTAAGATTGAAACCGGGATTGGCTTTTTTGACCATATGCTGGATCAAATTCAAACCCACGGTAATTTTAAAATGGACGTGCATGTTGACGGCGACCTAGAAATTGACGACCACCACAGCGTAGAAGACACGGCCCTCGCTATTGGCGATGCCATTCGCCAGGCATTAGGCGACAAACGCGGTATCGCTCGTTTTGGTTTTAGCTTACCTATGGATGAAGCCAGTGGCGAATGTTTAATGGACATTTCTGGTCGTCCATTCATAAAATTCAATGCTGACTTTGATCGTGAAATGGTCGGTGAAATGGCCATCGAAATGGTGCCTCACTTCTTCCGCTCATTCGCTGATGGCCTACGTTGCACTTTGCACATTGGATCGAAAGGCGATAACGATCACCACAAAGTAGAAGCACTGTTTAAAGTGTTAGGCCGTACGCTTCGCCAAGCGGTGAAAGTCGAAGGTGACATACTGCCATCAAGCAAAGGTGTGCTGTAAGGAGTTCATGTGACACAAGTATCGAATACTTCAAACGCTAGCAATGATCTTACCGTGATTATTGATACCAGCTGTGCCAATTTAAGCTCTGTACGGTTTGCTTTTGAGCGCCTGAATGCCAATGTCTTAGTCAGTGCTGACTTTGATGTCATCCGCAGCGCCGCAAGAGTGGTACTACCGGGTGTTGGCACCGCTGGTGCGGCCATGGATGCCCTAAAACAAAAGAACCTTATCGAGCTAATTAAAAGCTTAACGCAACCTGTTATGGGCGTGTGTTTAGGCATGCAAATGCTGGCATCATTGTCTAATGAACATGGCGGCCGCAGCGAGCAAAATATCACCTGTCTAGGATTAGTGCCGACAGACATTGGCGACCTAGACAGTAAAGGCTTACCGCTGCCACACATGGGCTGGAATCAAATAGAGGTGAGCGATCACCCATTATTTGTTGGCATTGAAAATGGCAGCTACGTGTATTTTGTTCACAGTTACCGTGCACCAATCAGTGAGTACACCCTAGCCAGCAGCACTTATGGCGAGTCATTCAGTGCCGCCATTGGTAAAGGTAACTTTTTTGGGGTGCAATTCCACCCAGAAAAAAGTGCCAAAGTAGGCGCACAAATTTTACAGAACTTCTTAAACATGGGGACACCACAGTGATTATTCCTGCCATTGATTTAATTGACGGCCAAGTGGTGCGCTTGTACCAAGGTGACTATGACAAACAGACCACCTTTGACTTAAGTCCACTGGTACAATTGCAGTCTTATCAAGCCCAAGGGGCAAAATTGCTGCATATCGTTGACTTAACGGGTGCTAAAGATCCGAATAAACGCCAAACTCAATTAATTGCTGAACTTGCTGCGGGACTTGATGTTGATATTCAAGTCGGCGGCGGTATTCGCAGCGAAGAGCAAGTCGCGGAATTATTAGCCATTGGGGTTAAACGTGTGGTGATAGGCTCTCTTGCAGTCAAAGAGCCTAAACTGGTCAAAAGTTGGTTTGTAAAATACGGCAGCGGTGCCATTTGTTTAGCTCTTGATGTCAATATTAACGATAACGGCGACAAAATTGTCGCCGTATCGGGCTGGCAATCGGGTGGCGGTAAGTCATTAGAGTCGTTAGTGGCTGAATTTGAAACCGTCGGTCTTAAGCATGCTTTAGTGACTGATATTAGCCGTGATGGCACCTTAACAGGCGCCAATACCGAGCTCTACACGGAACTTGCCGCAACGTATCCCCATATCCTTTGGCAAGCCTCTGGTGGCATTGCAACACTTGACAATGTTGCCGCTGTACGCGACAGCAAAGCATCGGGCATTATTATCGGTAAAGCTTTACTGATTAACCAATTTACCGTTAAGGAGGCAATACAATGCTGGCCAAACGCATAGTTCCGTGTCTTGATGTACGCGAAGGTAAAGTGGTTAAAGGGGTGCAGTTTCGCAATCACGAGATTGTTGGAGACATCGTTCCCCTCGCCGCCCGTTATGCAGAAGAAGGCGCTGATGAGTTAGTGTTTTATGACATTACCGCCAGCGCGCACGACCGCGTTATCGATAAATCTTGGGTTAGCCGCGTAGCTGAACAAATTGATATTCCGTTTTGTGTCGCCGGGGGCATTAAAACCATCGAGCAAGCACGCGAAAAACTCGCCTTTGGTGCTGATAAAATATCGATTAACTCGCCTGCATTAAGCGACCCGAGTTTAATATCACGCCTACAAGATGAGTTTGGCCGCCAGTGTATCGTTATCGGCATTGACTCATTTTACGATGCTGTCAGCGATAGTTACAAAGTAAAACAGTTTACCGGGGATGAAGCCGCTACCAAAGACACTCAATGGTATACTCAGGATTGGGTTGAAGAAGTGCAAAAACGCGGTTGTGGCGAGATTGTATTGAACGTCATGAACCAAGACGGCGTGCGCGGTGGTTATGACATCAAACAACTCAGCATTGTACGCGCCATTTGCGATGTACCGTTAATTGCTTCTGGCGGTGCGGGCACCATGGAGCACTTTAAAGAAGTGTTTGAACTTGCCAAGGTTGATGCCGCATTAGCAGCAAGCGTGTTTCATAAAGGCATCATTGATATTGGTGAGTTAAAACAATACTTGCACGCCAATAACATCGCGATTCGTTTATAGGCTTAGACTTTTACGAAACTAGAAAATAGCCTTACCCAAAAAGAGATTACAGATGACAGACATCAAATTTGATAGCACAGGCGTAGATTGGGACAAGCAACAAGGCTTGATCCCAGCGGTTGTACAGCACCACCTAACGGGCAAAGTCCTCATGCTAGGTTACATGGACCAAGCTGCATTAGAGAAAACCTTAGCCACCAAACAAGTCACTTTTTTTAGTCGTTCTAAACAACGTTTATGGACCAAAGGCGAAACCTCAGGCAACACGCTTGATCTCATTGCTATCGACAAAGATTGCGACAACGACAGTTTTCTAGTTCAAGTTATTCCTAACGGCCCAACTTGCCACACTGGGACAGAAAGCTGCTGGAAAGATGGTAACGCGCATCCTTTTATCGATAATCTAACCAAGTTGATTATTTCACGTAAAGGCCAAAGTGCTGAGTCAAGCTATACTGCCTCGCTATTTGAACGTGGTACTAAGCGTATCGCCCAAAAAGTCGGTGAGGAAGGTTTAGAAACTGCGCTTGCTGCTGCGACTCATGATAAAGAGGAGCTTGTGAATGAAGCCTCTGATTTGATGTATCACTTAATCGTGTTACTTGAAGACCAAGGCTTATCAATGGCTGATATTAATAAAAACTTATTAGATCGCCACAATAAAGCCAAGTAGTTTTCGAGTCCTTCTGCATTAAATAGAAAAAGACGCTACGGCGTCTTTTTTGTTGATATACATTGATATAAAAATGGTTTTATTTACATTTTATGACTTTGCGTTATCGTCAAATTACCATTAACATGCAAATCACGTTGTGGGTATGCTATCACCACATTATTCTCGTTAAATAGTTCATACATTCTAAAGCGAATTTCGCTACGACGGCGGCGGATATCCGTTTCTGACACTGCACTGACCCAGAATATTAAGTCGAAAATCAATGCGTTGTCGCCAAAGTCCTCAAATAAGACAGAAGGTTTAGGTTGCGGCAGAATATCATCCCGCTCAGCAATAACTTGATAAATCAGCTCACGCACTTTAATCACATCCGAACCGTAAGCGACACCTACACGAACAAATGTACGTGCATTTTTATCGATCAAGGTCCAATTAGTTACGGTATTTTCCAGTAACTGACTGTTAGGCACTAGCATGTGCACCCCGTCATTTCGGCGTATCAAGGTTGAGCGAGTATTAATACACTCCACTACTCCACGGGCTTCACCGACTTCTAAAAAGTCACCGATACGGATTGGCCGTTCCCACATTAAAATCCAACCACTGATAAAGTTATTGATAATGTTTTGTGCACCAAAACCGACCCCAATGGCTATCGCACCAGACACAAACGCAAATGCCGTTAATGGAATATTTAAAATTTCCATACTGGTAAACACCAGCACCGCAATACTGATAATAAAATACATGCGAGTGAACAAGTGAATTGCATCTGCGCCCACTTTACGACGTTTTAGTGCTTTAACAATCAATCGCCCAACACGAGTGATAATAAACCACGCTAAAAATATGTAGAGAGGCACTTGCAACAGCTGCAATAAGGTGATGTGATGATTATCATAAGTGAATACCACAAACGATAAAGCCGCTAATAACTCATTAAAATCCATATAAACCTCTTATTATTATTGTGTTCATATCATAGTAGTCGTTATATTTTAGTAAAATTCTTGCTCGCCTGGAGGACGAGTTTTAAGTAATTTCAAAAACCACATATATTGCTCTGGATAAGCATTAATGACTTGTTCAACCACTTTGTTTAATGCGATAGCTTCGTTTTCTTTGCCAATCATTTCATCAGGATTCACCGCTGGCATCACTGTCATAATAAATTGTTTAGCTTGTTGATCGTATCCTATTTTAACAGGCATAACTTGTGCGTTGCCGGCTTGAGCTAAGCGCCCTACTACGGGTAATGTCGCTTTAACAGTACCCATAAAAGGTGCAAACACACTCTGTTCAGGGCCTAAGTCTTCATCTGGTAAATAGAAAAAACTGTTATCATTTTTTAACTCTGCTAACAATGCTCTGATGCCTGCTTCACGCATATACACGCGACCATTTTGACTGCTGCGCATCCGGTTACTAAACCAATTAAATAACCCATTGCGATGAGCCTTAGCCATAGTCACTAAAGGTATTTCCATGTTAATACGAAGACCTGCGTACTCCATCGGCCATACATGCGGCATGATGAAAATAATCGGCTGCTTAGCATCGCGAGCTGCTTTAACATGCTCAAAACCGTTAAGTTGAATACGTCGTTTAAGGTGCGCGGTAGAACGAATAAGCAGCTCTGCTTGCGATAATAAAGTAATGACAAATGTCTCAACATTTTTTTTGATTAATTCATCGACTTGTTCAGCTGATTTTTCTGGAAAACAATGGGTAATGTTCACCTTTGCTATTCGCAATGGTTTTTTGGCCACTTTCATCACGACTCGAGCCAATAGTCTCGCAATGGGATCTCTTACGCTTGCGGGAAGTACGCCAAATAGAAACAACACAGCGATAGCTAGCCATGTTCCCCAGTAACGAGGATGCAATAGTGATTTATTAAAGCGAGTATCAAAATATTTTGCTTGTCGTGCCAAAAGAAACTCCAAATAAACTGACCGTGACCCACGGTAAAAAATCATATTATAGCGAAGGCATTATACTAGTGATTAATGAGTGTGAAACAGAAATTATACCAGACAATAGCAAACGTCTTTGTTGCACAGCTTACTCACACCTACTTTAGAACAGCCTGGGCAAGATTTATTGAATACACTGGTTACCATGCCAATATCAAGCTGATGCTGCAAACGGTGGGTTACATTCACCAAATTCAAAAACAAAAGAGCCACTCAATTAAGAGTGGCTCTTCGTAATACAGATCCGTTCGGATTGGCGTATTAACTAGTGAACTATTTTTTACCCGAGTTTGCCGCTTCGACACGTGATTTTAACTTCTGTCCAGGACGGAAGGTAACAACACGGCGTGCAGAAATCGGAATATCTTCACCAGTTTTCGGGTTCCTTCCCGGTCTTTGATTCTTGTCCCTAAGGTCAAAGTTGCCAAAGCCAGATAACTTGACCTGCTCACCACTTTCGAGTGCTTCACGAATTTCTTCAAAAAAAGACTCAACCATCTCTTTAGCCACACGTTTGTTAATGCCCAATGTTTCAAAAAGATGTTCTGCCATTTCGGCTTTGGTAAGTGCCATACTTTAATCCCTCAACGATGCGTTGAACTCGGTCTTTAGAGCCGATACCACTGATTCCATAGTCTCAGTAATATCTTTATCTTCAAGTGTACGAGTAGTGTCTTGTAACGTAAGTGCGATGGCTAGGCTCTTTTTGCCTGGCTCAACACCTTTACCTTGGTATACATCGAACAAGTTTAAGCCAACCAACTGATTTTCGCCAACTTTTCTTATCAAATTCATAACATCAGTTGCAGAAACTGTTTCATCTACTACTACCGCGATGTCGCGACGATTGGCAGGAAACTTAGATACAGCTTGGGCTAGCGGCAAACGGGCGTGCAATAATGCATCCAGTTCTAACTCAAAAACAATTGTTTTTCCATTGAGTCCAAACGGCTTTTCCAAACTAGGATGGATAGCACCGATGTAACCAATGACTCGATTATTTCGTAATATTTCAGCACATTGACCTGGATGCAGCGCAGGATGTGTTGCCCCTCTAAAGCTAAATTCTGTAGAGGCAACTGTCAAGCCGATTATTGCTTCTAAATCACCTTTTAAATCAAAGAAGTCGACAGTTTTCGATTCCATTGACCAATGTTCTTCGTTTTGAACACCGGAAATAACCGCGCCCAGCATAGCTTGTTGACGAACTCCAGAATCTGCTTGTGCATCAGGAACAAAGCGTAAACCGGTCTCAAATAAACGTACTCTATTTTGCTGACGGCTCTGGTTATAGCCTACTGCGGTCAATAATCCAGTAAACATTGATAAGCGCATTGCTGACATTTCGACAGAAATCGGGTTAGGCAATACCATGGCTTCTTCGCCAGGATGAACAATGTTCTGCATCTTAGGGTCGACAAAGCTGTAGGTCACCGCTTCTTGGAAACCACGAGCCACAAATATACTGCGCACACGTTTTAACGAAATATCCGCTTCTTTGTGATCTGGCATGCTTAACGCCGCTTGAGGGGCGATATTAGGAATGTTGTTGTAGCCGTAAATGCGGGCGACTTCTTCGATTAAATCTTCTTCAATCGCCATATCAAAGCGATAGGTAGCCGTTGTCACATGCCATACATCACCGCTGGTCTGCACGCTAAAACCTAAACGTTCTAGAATTTCAACCACGTCAGAATCTGGAATAAAGTGACCTAAGCTTTTATCTAACTTGCTACGACGCAAAGTGATATTAGCGGCTGCGGGCAAATGCTCAGCAGACACGGCTTCAATCACCTGCCCGGCTTCACCACCACAAATATCTAATACAAGGCGTGTAGCGCGGTCCATAACCTTATGTTGCAACTCAGGGTCTACACCACGTTCAAAACGGTGTGACGCGTCTGTGTGTAAGCCTAAGCGACGAGATTTACCCATAATGGCTAATGGTGCAAAGAAAGCGCACTCTAAAAGAATGTCTTGGGTGTTTTCATTCACACCGGTACTTTCGCCGCCAAACACACCCGCAAGCGCAACCGCTTGTTTGTCGTCTGCAATCACTAAGGTATCGCTTGGAACGGTAATTTCGTTGCTATCCAGTAAGGTTAGCTTTTCAACACCATCAGCTAAACGCACGGTAATACCGCCGTTTAAAGCATTTAAATCAAACGCATGCATTGGCTGACCAAATTCGATCAACACATAGTTAGTGATATCAACGATGGGATCAATTGAGCGAATACCACTACGACGCAATTTTTCTTGCATCCATAATGGCGTAGCAGCCTTGACATTGATGTTTTTAACCACACGGCCTAAGTAACGTGGGCACAAATCTGGTGCAACAACATTTATGCTAAACGGCGCGTCGATAGTGGCCGTTACCGCTTCCCAGGAAGGCTCTGTCACTGCTTGGCGATTTAATACGCCCACTTCACGTGCAAGCCCTGCCATGCCTAAACAATCAGCGCGGTTAGCCGTTAAATCAACATCAATAATGGCGTCATCTAATTGCAAGTATTCACGCACATTGACGCCTAAAGGCGCATCTTGTGGTAATTCGATAATGCCATCACTTTCGATGTCCATACCTAACTCGCCATACGAGCACAACATGCCCATTGACGGTTGACCACGTAACTTGGCTTTTTTAATTTTAAAATCGCCAGGTAACACAGCGCCAACCATTGCTACAGCCACTTTTAAGCCTAAACGGCAGTTTGGTGCTCCACAAACAATGTCGATAAGCTCATCGCCGCCAACATTGATTTTGGTGACGCATAATTTGTCTGCATCTGGGTGTTGGCCACATTCAACCACTTCGCCAATAATAACACCGCTAAAATCGGCAGCTACGGCATCAATACCGTCAACTTCAAGACCGGCCATGGTGATTTGGTGTGATAATGCGTCACGACTTACTGATGGGTTAACCCACTCACGAAGCCAAGATTCACTGAATTTCATCTACTTTTTGCTCCGTTATTTGAATTGCTTAAGAAAACGTAAATCGTTTTCGAAGAAGGCACGTAAATCATTTACGCCGTAGCGCAACATGGTTAAACGCTCAACACCCATACCAAAAGCAAAACCAGAGTATTTTTCAGGGTCAATACCCACACTGCGCAATACATTTGGATGTACCATGCCACAGCCTAATACTTCTAACCACTTACCGTTTTTTCCCATCACGTCTACTTCGGCTGAAGGTTCTGTAAATGGAAAGTAAGATGGGCGGAAACGTACTTCTAAGTCTTCTTCAAAGAAGTTACGTAAAAAATCATGCAAAATGCCCTTAAGCTCGGCAAAGTTAACGTTTTCAGCAACCATTAACCCTTCAACTTGGTGGAACATTGGCGTGTGAGTTTGGTCGTAATCATTACGATAAACACGGCCTGGAGAAATGATCCGAAGTGGCGGCTTTTCATGTTCCATCGTGCGAATTTGTACGCCCGATGTTTGGGTGCGTAACATCACTTTAGGATTAAAGTAAAAAGTGTCATGATCAGCACGAGCAGGATGATGCTCAGAAATATTTAACGCATCGAAATTATGGAAATCATCTTCGATTTCAGGACCTTGCTTAACAACAAAGCCTAACTCACCAAAGAAGGTTTCAATACGTTCGATAGTACGCGTAACCGGATGTAAACCACCGATATCTAAGGTACGACCGGGTAAAGTCACATCAATATTTTCAGCAATTAATTTGGCTTCTAACTCAGATGCTTTTAATCCGTCAATACGCTCAGTCAACTGCTGTTGAACGGCTTGTTTAGCTTGATTGACTGCGGCACCAAAGGCAGGTTTTTCTTCTGCACTTAATGATCCCATCATTTTCATCATGTCAGTGATTTTACCTTTTTTACCAAGGTAATCGACACGGATATCATCCAATGTCTTTAGATCACTGGCCTTATCAATGACTTCTAAGGCTTGTTCTACGATCTCGGTTAACTGCTGCATGTTATCATCCACTGCATTTTTGCATTTAAATGCGATTGGGCGTCTTGTCGGCTATGCGAGTACACAAAAGTGATAACTCGGTAGTGAGTGACGACGCGGTAGTTTGACGCTTATTATGACAAATAAACCATCAAAACTGAGGTTAAAATAAAAGAGTGAAATTTTACGTTAGCGAGTCTAAATTTACTAGTCATTATTGGTATATTTAATGGCAAATAGTTGTATTTAACTACAATTACCCCTCTTAGTGTGTATCGGTGACGACAAGTAATAAGCTAACAGTCTTGCTAAGCAAAATCGTCGGTCTGCTGATGATGAGAATAGATGAATGTCTATTGAGCTTGCATGCAACAATTTAGTGCCGTTGAACAGTCATCATAAAGGTCGGTTTACGCGGAGAAAACACAATAAAAAAGGCGCATGTTGCGCCTTCTTCATTATTTTTCGTGAATAATTATTCACATATCGACAATATTTACCTATCTAAAATTGAGTATTGCAGTGTCTTTTTCATCGTCATTATCGACTACCGTCAGTGACACAACTTTATCGCGACGACTGAAACTAAACGCGATTGGCCCATGTGCTTTACGACCATTATTAAATAGCCAGTTCTGATGTTTAATAAAACCGTCTTGGTCATAGCTCGTTGAAATAAATAATTTCATAAACCATAAGTTAACCAAGTGTATTTGTGCAGTTGGCGCAATATTAGCCGGTTCAACAAGCACATTTATGGTTTTCACGGTTGTCACAACCTCACCTTTATTGTCAGTAACAGTAAGCTGAACTTGATAATTACCTGATTGCAGATATTGATGTGAAGCCGTTTCTCCATTAGCAACAGTACCATTAACGATAGTACCATCACCAAAATCCCATTCTAATGACGTAATATCACCATCATTATCAACAGAGGTAGACTGAACCTGTAGTTGGCTACCATTGATTTGATGATCAAAACTGGCGATTGGGAGCTCATTTTTCACCTCAAATTGCAGTGAAACAATCACAGGATCATGGTCTGAAGAGCGGAAGCCATCAGCTTGATACAAATCTTGTATCTGAGCAGCAGATTTAAACTCTTGGTTATAATCAAGGATCCTTGGCTCGTCAGCATTGATGTGCCATTCCGTTATGGCTAATACATTATCCAATAACGCTTGGTTTGCTAATGCATGGTCTAATTGGCCTGACTCACCCGAGAACACATAGGAGTATGAATTAACACTGCCAAGATGTTCATTTAATTCGCTATAGCCATGGCTGGCAAGTTGAGTGAGTGGATTTTCTTTGGCATAAGCATTTAAATCACCCATTACCAAGATTTTTTGCTCTGGATACTGCTCCATTAACCATTGCCCAATAGCATCTGTTGCCCGGGTACGGGTTAAATTACAGTTACCTTGGCCATCCAATAAATCAGGATCATTGTTACTGTCGCAACTACTTCCTTTTGATTTTAAATGGTTTACGGCGACAACAATGCTGTCCTCACGGCCATTGAGCATAAATGATTGCGTTAACATCGGACGGTTTTTACCGTCATCAAACAATGCCGCGCCATTTCCATCAACAGGCGAATTAGCTGAAGATAATATTTGAGCATCACCTGTTGGAGTGATTTTATCAGCACGGTAGATCATTCCCACAGCAATTGCATCGGAACCTATTTGTGCCACTGAAGGCACAACATAAGCGTATACCTCCGCTCCCATAGCTTGGTTTAATCCGCTGACTAAGTCGTTAATGGCTGAATCACTACCATAGCCGTCATTTTCAATTTCCATTAAACCAAATACATCAGCGTTAATGGCATGCATTGCACTGATAATTTTCACGCGTTGACGCTCAAATTCAGATAATGTGTCGGCGCCGCGATCAGTCGGAAATCCATTGCCGTTGCCATCACCGTTGAAATAATTAAGCACATTGAAACTGGCGACACGAAGATCTGCGCCAAGCGCTAACTCTGGAGTAGATTGTCGCGGGTTACTTTGCACTACATTGACCACTTGAGTTGGCATCACACGATATTGGCTAAAGCCATAATGCATAATACCCTCGAGCCCGGTAACAGAATCGCCTACCCGTAAGGTATTTGAGGCTGATAACCCTGGAGCTGGATAAGGTATCTGTTCAGGATTTTGGCTGGTTAAGCCATCATCCAACAAGATACTATCTCTGGCATTCGCTTCAGTCACTGCCAGCGCTGCTGCACCAGGTAAAGCAACTTGAGTACCGATAAAATGGCGACTACTGCCTAATGATACTTCACCATAACGGCCTAAGTTATACACTTCATTGACCACCAGAGATTGATCGAATATTACTCGCATGCCTTCAACACGCTCAAGTTGTTGATTGTCGGCTAACGGCAATGTGACAGTAGCAACCACAGGCAATGGTAGGTTAGTACCACATAACGCAAATTGAGTCACATTAGACAACTGAGTTGTGCCTTGATATTCGGCAACAGAAGCTTGTAAACGAATTCTATCACCGGCATTCACGTCAAGTGATTGATTACCGCTGTAAACAAAAATACCTTCTGAGGTGTTAATGTCAGCATCGACTTCGCTGTCAGCCATTTGGATAAATATACCCTTTAGCCCAGCTTGTTGATTACTCGTCACAATCGCTTCAACCACCACGTCTGAACCCACTAGAGGGCTTGTGTCATCCATCCCTTGAATGTCATGGATTGCGACTGCGCTTTGTGAACAGACAAATTCTATTGGCTCAGTTGGATCTACTGGGTCTACCGGATCTGTTGGACCTGAATCATTACCCGCGAAAACACCTAAATCGCTGATGTCATCTTGAGCAAAACCTTGCCAGCCAGTAAATGTGACTTCGTCGTCAATGATGGTATCGGCAATTAATTGAGTGGCGTCACGATGAAGAGTATTGTTTTGGGTCGATAAATCACCTGCTCCCCATTGTGAACCGGGGTCTGTACCCACTTGTCCTAAAGAGTCGATCACTACACTATTGTGACTGAGTACAATGGCATCATCACCATTAAAAAAGCTCGCTGTACTAGTCTGTTGAGCAAGCGCAAGGATCTCTGCAGATGCGTCATTATCGGCGATAACAAACGTTGAGTTGGCTGCAATATTGCCATTCAATGCAATATTGGTTGTCGCTGCGGTATTGCCATTAAAATAAAACGACAACACATAATTACTCAAATCTATCGCTGTCGAACTTGGATTGTACAATTCTATAGCTTTGTTATTACTGCTGCCTTCTATGTACTCTGAAATAAGCACATCTTGAGCAGCAACATTGAATACCATTAAAGATGATATCGATATCGCGAGCAACGACTTTTGAACTAACATAGTGAACCCCTATTCATTATCCATAAATCCAATGAGTTAATTTAATTATTCAATTGATATTTTATTGCTTGGTATAACCTCAGCTCGGAATAACCGTTGTAATAAACAGATAAAGATCCGTTTATGTTCAAATCATCAATATCAAGCTTGCCATTGTTTTGCTAACAAACCGTATTGACGAATCAATAGTGTGCGAGTTGTAAGTTGATACAACAGCGATAGCGAAATAAGCGCATGTTTGATAAGCATTTATGATCCCGCGTTGAGGCTACATAGCTCAATCAGCGCTTACTATAACGATTACGGATGACAATAAGGTTGCAAAGATGTTGCAGTGAATACAAAAGCAATTTCAGTCAACAACCGCGCCTAACTACCGCTTATTCACACACCTCTTTCTACGATCTTTTTTGGTTACCTAGGCGTGAAAAACAGCCAAAAAAATACCGCTCATATTGAGCGGTATTGTTAGCTGATGTTATTGAACGATGTTATTGACCAGCGTTATTGACCGATGTTATTGACTGATGTTATTGACCAATAATAAGCAATTAATGCTTTTTAGACACATCAACCATATAGTGACCTTGTAACCAATTTCGGCCAATTAATAATTTATAACCCATTTTGGTACGGTCTTTAAGATTCACATCGACTATAAATTCATGACGAGGTTCACCAACACTTAACCTCACCATATAACGCCTTTCTGTACCTTGTGCATTACGAATTAACGATGTGCCCCGAATTTTGGTGCGAACATCAGCTTTTTCGCCTTTTTCATTCGCTGTGGTGAACGTAATCATCTTACCAATGTTATTTTCAATGTTCACTTTATCTTCATTCTCGACTCGAATATTAACTGCATGTAATGAGTTTTCAACGGCGCCGGTATCGATACGCGTATTGTACATTAAGCCAGTTTGCTTAATGCTCAGCTCTGCTAAAGGACCAATGGTCTTTTTGTCAGAAACATCCACAATGTAGTTATGTTTTAAAAAGTTACGCCCAATAAGTAATTTGTAATTCATGTGGCTACGATCGCGTAAGTTAACATGAATATTATGCAATTGATCAGGAAAACCTATATCAAGCTTCACCATGTAACGAGTTTCAATACCTTGAGAGTTTTTCACCCTTGAAGTACTGACAATTTCGGCTTGAATGCGTTTTTTCTCACCACGTTCATTTTCAGTAGTGAATTCAACAATTTTACCAACATTGCTTTTCATTTTTTTGGATGCACCGCCAAGGATTTCTAAATTGACAGCGTGCAGTGAAGTGTTCACGGCACCTGTATCAATGCGAGCATTATATTGTAGTCCTGACTTAGCGACGGTCATGGTTTCAACTTGACTTAAAACGGTTTTATCACTCGCAAAAACAGATATAGAAAGCAAACACAGCAGAGTCGAAATCACAATTCTTTTAAACATGATCAATCCCAAAAAATCCACAAATCGCTTTAGTAGCGGCCAGTTTTATGTACGTTTATTGCAATAAATGATCAACTTCTTGATCGAATAAATTTTTAATCAGTCCTGAAAACTCAGTAATAAAAATGCTTTGTTCGGGGGTGGCTTGTTGATTGGCTACAGAGGCTAAAATCTCTTCTAAGTCATATACAATTGCGTCAATTTCGCGAATTACCATATTACGTTGTGCAAATGATAATTGCGGGTTTTGCCCACATACCATAATGATCTGAGCAGATAACTGCTCTTCAAACAATTCCATGACAGTTTCCGTTGCAGCGGCATTACTCTCAGACGACTCAAATAGCCCTAAATGTTCAGTTAAATACTGAATTAAATGCATGTATCCGTCTTTGTCAGTAACCATTTCATACCACCTTTCTTAAAAACGACTTAACAGGAAATGGCTCTCAACCTGATGATTGAAAACCATTAATAACCACATATAACTATTGCGCTAAGGTTAGCACAAATGACACTGGCACCGCTAAGCTGATACTCGGCAATCCCGCCATTTCTTTAAGTTTTTCGACACCGGACACTAAACCAAATTCACTTGCTTGAACAATCACTGGCGCTAAGCTTGAAATCACCATTTTCTTATCCGACAATTTAGCGACTAACACATCAAAGCTCTTCTGTTGTTTCTGACCATGTAGCTTAATGGTTGCTTCAACTTGCGTCGTTAGCGTGTCACCGACTTTTAATCCGGCTAGCAATTTAGGGTTAACCACTGCATCCAAGGTTAACTTAGGAAACTGTGCCACTTCAAATAACACTGCTTGCATTCGTTGATCACGAATTTCTATTCCGGTATCAACACTGGTTAAATCAATCGATAAAGAAAATGCACCTGCATCCGTTAATGAACCTGCAACTTGTTTAAAATGATGCACTTCAGCAACATCGGCTTTCTTAATCGAAATGAAGCTCACCCGAGAATGATCTTGATTGACTTGCCAATCGCCTGCCATCACTGATGTACTCAGCAAGCTCGCGGCTAATAATGGTAACCATTTTTTCATCGTAAAGTCCTTTGTATAGAAAGTAAGATTAACAATAAATAAGTATAGAGTAATCTTTGGTTATATCTTGCTGGGGATCAATCTAGCCAGCCATTTGTCTAACGCTTGTGCAAAAGCATGTTTATCCGTTTGCGAAAAACTGTTCGGACCACCAGTATGGATGCCACTGCTGCGCATTTCTTCCATAAAATCGCGCATCGTCAGAATCTGTTTAATATTTTCAGCTGTATACACCGTACCACGAGGGTTTAATACTAGTGCGCCTTTATCAACCGCATCAGATGCCAGAGGAATATCAGCAGTGACGACTAAGTCCCCTTTGACGACTTGTTCCACAATGTAGTTATCTGCTTCATCAAAACCCGAACTCACCCGTATCATGCTAACTAAGGGCGAAATAGGCACTTTAATCATTTGATTGGCCACTAACACTAATCGAACCGATTTACGCTCAGATGCCCTAAATAACATTTCTTTAACTGGGTTGGGGCAAGCATCAGCATCAACCCAGATTTTATTGGTTATCACCGCAAAATGCTCCACTTCATTAACACTCATTAAGGTGCCAACCGATCAATATTCCAATCCGTATCGGTTTTAGTGTAAATAAATCGGTCGTGTAACCGATGTTCACCACCCTGCCAAAACTCAATGCTAGCTGGTCGCACCAAATATCCACCCCAAAACTTAGGTAGTGGAACCTCACCTTGGGCAAATTTAGCTTTCATTTCAGCAAATTTACCTTCTAACGCCTGTCGTGCGCTAATCTTGCTTGATTGTTTAGATACCCAGGCAGCAATTTGGCTGTCTTTTGGTCTAGACATAAAATATTTCGCCACGTCCAACATAGATAATGGCTCCGCTTGCCCTAATACAGCCACTTGACGTTCAAGTGGATGCCAAGGAAACAGTAAACTGACTTTACTGTTAATCGCAATTTGTTTTGCTTTGCGGCTTTCTAAATTAGTAAAAAACACAAAACCGTTATCATCAAACTTTTTTAATAACACAATACGTTGAAATGGCTGGCCATCTTCGTCTACCGTCGCGACACACATGGCCGTTGGGTCAGTAAGTTGGGCATCTTTTGCCTGTTGCATCCATTGTTCGAATAGATCCATTGGGTTAACAGGCAAATTCGCTCGTCTTAATCCGCCTTGGGTATATTCACGGCGAATATCACTTAAATCACTCATATTGGTTCCTCATTAAACCTTGCTGGACCTATTCTACGCTGAGCAGACACAAAAAAGCCAACGTCAACTCGTTGGCTAATGTGTTTAATTACAAAGTTGAAATTACTTTTTAATTAAGCCTTTACCTTCAGCCCACACCTGTAGCATTTCAAGGCCCAGTGTTGCTGCAGCTAGCGGGGTAACATCTGTATAATCATAAAAGAGTGCTAGTTCTACAACATCCATGCCGACAATATTTAAACCACGTAAGCCACGAATGATCTCGCTAGTGAACTTACCACAAACGGGCGTAGCTGTAGCGGTTGCAAAAGCTGGGTCTAAACATAAACAGTCAATGTCGAATGTCGAATGTCGAATGCGACGTATAACGGCATATCGCCAACACGCATACTTAACTGTTCAACAATTTGTTGAGCCGTTAAGTTATTCACGGTAGCGGCATCAATCACTTCAAAGCCATGACCTTTTTTGTGCTATTCAGTACGAATAGCAATTTGCATTGAATGCTCAACATCAATAAACCCCTCACGCAGTGCATCGTAAAACATTGTACCGTGGTCGTACCGTACTTACTGCCTTGGCGGTATCTGTGTGGGCATCAAAAGGTAAACCAATAACAACGTCTGCGTCAGACTCTGCGGGTTTGAAATCAAGCGGTTGGCGTAAATAGCCACATGGGTTTGAATAATACGAATAATCAAATTTTTCTACGAAAGTAGTTATAAACGATCAAAAGATGGCAACTGTTGATAATTATAATAGTGTAGGGTTCAGCAGTTCTGAGCAATCTTGCTGATAGTGGTTAAAGTGTATAGTGAAACCTTGCTCGATTGGCATCGCGCAATGGCTTAAACACAAATAATTTAAAAAGGGTTTATTGGCAATATGACTATTAAAGCCAATAATGTCACAGCTACTAGGGTGCAATAATCTTACCAGTTCAGCAAAAACATCAACCGGCGTTGAGCTAAGATCAATGTTAGTTTCAACACTCACATATGAGCTATTTTCTTGAGGTGTAATGTGTATTGTAAAATATTCAGCACCGCGAATACCGTTTATTGAATAACCTAACGGACTGAATAAATACTGATCAATACTAAAACCATTAAATAATTGTTCCAGTTGCAGCATCTGACTAATTTGAACAGTTGATTGCTGCTCACCACGTAAATAATCAGCTACTGCACCAGAAATATGGTACATCAGCAGCTCATTGGTGGTATCAAGCTGGCTAGCTTGATAGTCTTTGTTGGTCGAAAATATATAGTGATGATGGCTATCTAAATGACCCATTCGATAGGCCTGCCCAGCAATAAACTGCCTTAATCTAAACACATCATCGGTAAAGGAAGTTGCTTGTAAATGGGCATAATATTCATTTTTGCGTTGATAACAAATGTACGCAATCGCCTGTTCACTTAAATGTTCAATGCAGTAGCATGCAGATTCTACCAACGTGCTAGCCCCGCAAGTGAGCATAACGATACGATCATCCCAAACAAATAAACTCGATTCACTCAGCAAATAAGCATCACAATATTCATTACTTATGGAAGATAAAATGTCTGCATTTGAGGCAGCAACGAGCCCCAGCCAAAATATTCGATCTAAGGATCGTAATTTAGGCGCCGATTCATTAACAATAATCTCTAACTTTTTCTCTGAACCTTCAAAAAACATGTGTAACTACTCAGCACTTATTCTAATTAGAGATGTTTGTATAAAAATGTAATGTCTCATGGTTAAGCCATATATGCGCAGTTAAAAGCGAAAAAAGCGTAGTTTAGCTGTTTAAATGAGCATTTCCCAACGATAAAATAGGCTTAAATAGAACTGCCTGAATAATTACAAATATGTTAGCAACTTAAAAGCCTAGCGACCTGAGATCGCTAGGCTTTTTTAATAACAAGCTAACATCACTTAGTTGATAAGATTAAAAATCTTCTAAGTAAGTGTAACCCTTAAGCCCTAACTGTAACTCTTCTAGAATACTGGCACGCTCTTCTTCAACTATATGCTGATTTACAAGCTCTTCATAAGTGCGCATAAAGTCAACCGCATCTAAGTTTACATAACGTAAAACGTCAGCTACCGTATCGCCTTCTAAAACAGATTCAATCTGGCTTAATCCACGCTCATCAATGCGTACAACAGCAGAGTTAGTATCACCAAACAAGTTATGCATATCACCCAAAATTTCTTGGTATGCACCCACCATAAAGAAACCAATCAAATATGGGCTGTCGGCACTCCATGCTGGGACTGGCAATGTAGTTTCAATTCCCTGACCGTCTACGTATTGGTCAACAATACCGTCTGAGTCACAGGTAATATCTAACATAACCGCACGGCGCTCAGGTGCTTTATCTAAACCCGATAACGGCAACACTGGGAACACTTGGTCAATACCCCATGCATCAGGTAATGACTGGAATAAAGAAAAGTTAACGAAAAACTTATCAGCTAACTTTTCATTTAATTCGTCAATCACTGGACGGTGATAACGGTTATTGTTGCTTAATAGTCCCTTCACTTCATGGCAAACACGTAAATTAGCTTGTTCTGCCCAAGCTCGGTCAGCCAAACTTAATTGACCCACAGCAAACAATGAGTGTGCTTCAGAAATATCACTTTGACTATCATGGTAAATTTCAATAATTGCACGTTGATCGTATCGACCGCTGATTTCTAACCAAGATTGCCACATATTGTGGAGCAATTGCGGCGCCTCTTCACTTGGTTCCTGAATATTTTCTGGTTGATACGCTTCAGTACCAATAACATCAGTAATTAACACCGCATGATGCGCCGTTAAATGGCGACCAGATTCAGAAATAATACGCGGCATTGGTTGCTCGTACTCATTACATAAATCGGTTAATACGTTGACGATATTGTTAGCATACTCATTTAAACCATAGTTCATTGAGTTATTGCTCTGGCTACGAGTACCGTCGTAGTCAACCGCTAACCCGCCGCCCACATCGAAACAATCAATGCTGGCACCAAGTTGGCGCAATTCACAGTAAAAACGGCCTGCTTCACTTACGCCTTGGCGAATGTCGCGAATATTGGCAATTTGCGAACCTAAATGGAAGTGTAATAGCTGCAGAGAATCAAGCATATTAGCACTTTTTAATTCAGCTATAACTTTCAACACTTGTGCTGCAGACAAACCAAATTTAGACTTTTCACCACCGCTGGCTTGCCATTTGCCTTTGCCCTGGAAAGCCAAACGCACACGTAAACCCAAACGAGGTGTAATACCAAGCTTTTCAGCTTCAATTAATACCATTTTAAGTTCTGACATTTTTTCCAGAACGATATACACCTTATGGCCAAGCTTCTCGCCGATAAGTGCTAAACGAATGTATTCTTTATCTTTGTAACCATTACATACAATGACTGAACTGGCTTTTTGTGCCATGGCAAGTACAGCCATTAACTCTGGCTTACTACCTGCTTCAAGTCCTAACTGAGGGACTTCTTTAGATTTTTGGCTAGCTAAAATTTCTTCAACTACCGTTTTCTGTTGGTTTACTTTAATTGGGTAAACTAACAAGTAATCATTTTGATAATCGTACTTCTTAATTGCATCGTTAAATGCTTCGCATAAACTTTCCACTCTATGGTGTAAGATTTGCGGGAAACGGACTAATACCGGTAACGAGACGCCTGCTTCGACCATACTTTTGGCTAGTTCATTTAAGCCGACTTTATGATCAGGATTTTGTGGGTTAGGTGACACTGTCACTTCGCCATCTTCACGAATACCATAAAAACCTTGGCTCCAGTGAGTCACGTTATAACCCGAGCGAGCATCTTCGATAGACCAATCAGACATAATTATTTTCCGTATTTGTATCAAAGTTAGCAGTTGACCAAAAGTGGCTTCTGCTTGTTAAAAATCCAGATAACACAACAATGCTATCCAAGAAATAAAAATGGTTTATTCAGCACTATGATTATGGCTGTAAAACCTGTGACAGACAAAATGAAGGCCCTATAAATTGGCTCGACATCATATCGTCATTGTTATCATGTTTCGCATCTGCTTATATAGAACATCTTACGCAGAAATCCACAAAGCATGCAAATTTTGGCTGCTGAACATCAGTTCGCTGCTGTAACAAGTATTTTACTGATTAAGCCTGTAGTTAGTTCACTTTTTAATTGCTAACCAACCACATTTTTAGCCTTTATAAAAACGGCGCAATTAAAACCTGCTATGCGGTGTAATGCAAGTTAATTACCTATTAATTACTATAAAAAATCATCTACAATTGTTGTCATAAACCTCAACAAACAAGGCGATAAGCCTAAATGATTTTCGATAGCGCTTAATTGGCACAACGTGAGCTTAATTTACGTGTATAATTACGTGTTTTTCTTAAGTTCATCTTTTTCATTTTTAATTAAAGTAGAGTCATTCATGATACAAATCGGTAAACGTTATTCATTAGAAGTTGTTAAACAAGTTAATTTTGGGGTTTATCTAAATGCTCAAGAGCTTGGACAAGTCTTGCTTCCTAATAAATTTGTCCCTACCGGTTGTAATGTCGGTGATATGGTAGATGTGTTTCTTTACCTAGACTCTGAAGACATTGTGATTGCTACTACCCAAAAGTCGTTAGCTCAAGTGGGTGAATATGCTTATTTAAAAGTAATCGCCACGGGCCCATTCGGCGCATTTTTAGATTGGGGCTTAGACAAAGATTTACTACTCCCTTTTGGCGAGCAACATAAACCGGCAGAAGAAGGCCACTCATATTTAGTTTATGTCCATGCTAACCATGCCGACGAACGTATTATGGCATCGTCAAAACTGGATAAGTTTGTCGATAAAACAGAAGCGCATTATACCGAAGGTGAACAGGTTAATTTAATCATTGGTGGCACTACAGAGCTAGGTTACAAAGCCATTATTAACAACCTGCATTGGGGCGTAATTTACACTAATGAAGTTTTCCAAAAATTGCGATTTGGTCAAAAAGTGACTGGTTATATCAAAACGATTCGCAGTGATGGCAAAATTGATCTTGTACTGCAAAAAGGTGATAAAGACGAGCTAGACAAAAATGCCCGGTTGATCATTAATAAATTGCGTAGCGCTAATGGTTTTTTACCACTACATGACAAAACTGATGCTGATGTCATTTATGACAAACTCGGCATGAGTAAAAAAGCCTTTAAGAAATCAATTGGTGGTTTATTTAAAGCAGGTGAAATCACAATCGAAAGTGAAGGTATTCGCCTAACTGTGTGAACAATAATCGATTAGCCTCGGTAAACTAGTCCAATCCTTTGAGAAAAAGCATGCCTCTGTTATAAAAGTAATAGAATCATGCTTTTTATTAAAAGGATACTGTGTATGGAATTAACCTCACTAGAAGCTAGAGTTATCGGATGTTTACTCGAAAAAGAACTCACGACTCCAGATCAATATCCTCTGTCATTAAATTCACTCGCCTTAGCATGCAATCAAAAAAGCAGCCGCGAACCTGTGCTGTCACTGAGCGAATCTCAAGTAAAAACAGTATTAGACGATCTTACCAAAAAACGCTTACTCAGCGAGCAATCTGGTTTCGGTAGTCGAGTCGTAAAATATAAGCATCGCTTTTGTAATACTGAATTCAGTGAATTGCAGTTAAGCAGTGCGGAAGTCGCTATAATTTGTGTGTTGTTATTGCGGGGACCGCAAACACCAGGCGAACTCAAAACTCGTACCAATCGACTCCATGAATTCACTGATGTCTCACAGGTTGAAACAGCATTACTGGCATTAAGCCAACGTGAAAAGCCTTTAGTAGTTCAACTTGCTCGAGAAGCGAATAAACGTGATTGTCGCTTCCTTGAGTGCTTTAGTGGCAACGTTGATGATTATGATGTGAACAACAGTGATGCCATTGTCGTGTCGACTCACACTCAACAAACTGTACAGCAAGATTCTCGGATTGTAGAACTAGAACAAAGAGTTGAGTTGCTAGAACAAAAGCTAGCCCAATTAGAGTCGCTTTTAAACTAATTAACGCTTTCCAAAACAGGTTAAGCAAGGAAAAGTATATGGACCGTACCGCCTCTCCATCGACGTTAACTCATATTTGGTTATTAGCCAAATATGAGTTAACCAAACGTTTTACTAACAAAAGCGGTATGATTTCATTAATCGCCTTTATGCTAATTTGGGCAATTTTATTGCTGTACCCTATCAAGAGTGCATCTGAATTTATTATGCAGCCTAACTTCAAAGACTTTACTGAAGCCCTCTTTGGGCCAGGGAGTTTACGCCATCTGTTTGAATGGCCCGTCGAAGAGTTTGCTGTGTTTTGGTTAGCTGCACTGTACCTTTTCCCCATGTTCAGTATTTTTATTGCCGCAGACCAATTTAGTTCAGATAAACAACGTGGTAGTTTGCGATTTCTAACCTTAAGAGTCAGTCGTTCCAGTTTGTTTTTTGGTCGTTTCTTAGGGCAAATGTTTATCCAATTGATGTTGATCATCTTAACGTTATTGGCAACCATCGCATTAGCATTATCACGTGATATATCTTTGTTATTGCCATCAATAACAACTAGCTTAATCGTAATGGTTAATCTAGTGATCGTATTATTACCCTACACTGCTGCTATGGCGGTGCTGTCATTACATGCAAACTCAGCAAGACAAGCCAGTATATTTGCGGTTATCTTGTGGGCTGTAGTATCAATATTTATTGCATTAATTAATATGAATTTCCCACAATTAAGCTGGTTAAACTGGATACTGCCTGGTTCGCAAATAGGTAATTTGATCAATACTCAAGGATTAGGTTCATTCGTATACGCTCCCATTCCTTTACTGCAAACTGCGGTTATTTTATTTGCTGGTAAAGTCTTAATGAGTAGGAGTGCGCTATGAGTATCATTCAATGTGACAACCTTTCTAAACAATACGGTAATAAACTTGCGCTCGACACTGTATCGTTAACGCTTACACAAGGTGCTCCCATTGCATTAGTGGGTCCAAATGGTGCCGGTAAAACAACGCTATTTAGTTTACTATGCGGTTTTATTCAACCCACCAATGGCAGTATTAGCATTTTAGGCCATAAACCCGGTAGCAAAGCGTTACAAGGACTATTGTCGGCATTGCCACAAGATGCAGCATTGGATCCTAATTTTAGTATTGTGTCGCAACTCCAGTTTTTTGCCCAATTACAAGGCATGACAGCAGCGGCAGCAAAACAAGAAGCATTAAGAGTTCTCGCCCTTGTCGACTTAAGTGACTCAGCAGAGGCGAAACCTAAAAGTTTAAGTCATGGTATGAGTAAACGAGTCTCTATTGCCCAAGCCCTCATGGGTTCTCCTAAGATTGTGTTACTCGACGAACCGACAGCGGGACTTGATCCTGCCAATGCGAAAAAAATTCGTCAAATTGTCAAAGATTTATCCGACCATACGACTTTTGTGATCAGCTCACATAACCTTGATGAACTTGAAAAGTTATGCGACCAAGTTGTCTATCTCGAACATGGCAAATTACAGCAATCGGTATCAATTAAAGCCAGCCAAGCGACAGACTTTATCACGCTGACAATGAAGCAATGTGACATGGACAGCCTCCATCAGCAGTTATTAGGCCTTAACGATATCATTGAAGTAAGGCGTATCGGTGATGAGCAATATGTTATCGAGTACCAAAAGCAATCCGGCTTTGCCATTGAAATGCAGTTGTTTGAGCTGTTTACTGCTCACCAGTGGCAATATAAAGCATTACTTAAAGGCCGTACCTTAGAAGAAACCTTGTTTTCTTAACTCACCGCCAATGGTTAAATGAACCTTTAATGCTGACTAAAATCGGTTTGCGTAAAAAGGCTTAACAACAAACCTCATAAGCATCAGTCTCTAATGCCATCGTTTATTAATTAGTGATAACTCACCATATTAATAAACGATGGCATTTTTTAATATATTATTTACGTATCAGGTCGATATAATGAAAATTTAATTGCTTAAAAAACCACATCAAATGAGGTATGTTAAAGTGTCTTCAATCGCTCATCCCTCCTCTACAGCGACTCTAAAACAGCAAATACTCTACATTCAAAATAACGACTAAATGCTAAGAAATCAGTCTAAATGACTAGGCCCTTAAGTAAAGAAGCCTTCCCAGCAACCTCAATGCAATTAACTCAGCGTCCTTCAGTTAGTGAGCTCAACGCTAAAATCTATTAAAAGATTCTAAAATAGACAACATAAATAGGCAAAATTCATAATAATAATGATTTTATAAGCTTAGACTTAAACACGCCCATTGCTGACGTGTGTTTTAATGCGCTAATAACCTGTCGTTACGACTAATACAATCCAGATATTCAATAAGCAACGGCTGAATGAGCGTTTATAACGATGAATTCGTTGTGTATTAGTTCTGAGTCTGCTCTGTATTGTCACTAAATGGCAAACAAGCCATTGCTGTTATTGTGCTTATAATACTCAACAATTTTGGCTGTTAATGTATTTACATAACAAAGACAAACTAATAATCCTCAATTCTAGTCATCTTATTAAGTTGGCTTTATGTGATGACCGTTTATGAGTGAGCCACCTGGTTCTTTAGAAAAGCTAAATCTTAAGTGACGGTACAGCATATAGGGATACGCGGGTCGACCGTATAGCGTCGACAGAAGAACGGTTTTTATCATCTTTGAATGAGTTTCTGGAGTCATTTTGAACTGATAAATGATTTGATGCGCATAACAATATTTCTATGTGTATTAATGATATGAGAGAGAGATAAATAGATTAATGATATACAACATATGATTAGACGATTAGACGATTAGACGATTAGCATGATGACAATACACAATAAAAAAGCAAAAAAAACTGCAGCAATAAATTGCTACAGTTTTAAATCTTTTAATACTTAGCCGAAGCTAAATACTAAACGATTGAAACGTTCTCAGCTTGAGGACCTTTCTGACCTTGAGTCACAGTGAAAGAAACTTTCTGACCTTCGTCAAGAGTTTTGAAACCGTCTGAGTTGATAGCACGGAAATGAACGAATACGTCTGGACCAGACTCTTGCTCAATAAATCCGAAACCTTTATCAGAGTTAAACCACTTAACAACACCAGTAACTTGAGACATAATATAAATCCTGTAAAAAAAAATAGTTAAAGCCTTAACGGCAGTAAAGCTGGAAAATGCCGGTATTACTTATGTTTACAGGACGAAACTGTTCGTATTGATAAATATAAGCCCAACCTTCAAGCTGAGTAAACTATAAACCATTTTCAGGATAAGTCAACAAACATCAACCAAACAATGGTATTTAATTAGTCTCATTTCAAAAAGGTTTATCTTTGAGCATCAAATAGTTATTTATATCAATTATCTGATTGTTTATTGTTCTCGTTGATGAATTTCGATTTTAAAATCTATCTCACACTCGAGCCCTTGCTCTATTATTTGAGACTTCTGTGAATCACTCAACTTCCATGCGTAAGGAGTCATGTTAAGAAAGTGATCAATGTCTTCCACACGAGTTAATGTTAATGAATAAGCTAACGCTTGGTGTGCTAAGTAAGTAAAGCCATCTAACACCATAGGTTCTTGTGGATGTTGTTTGGGTTCACTATAAATTTTCTTTTTTAACGCATAGTGATGCATCGGCCCAGGAGAAACGGTAATGAGTATTCCGGTCGGTTTTATCACCCGCTGTAACTCTTCAACTTTAGACGGCGCATAAATACGTATCGCTAAATCAAAACTGTTATCAGCAAAAGGCATTTCAAATGCACTTGCCACACAAAAATGTAATCCACTATAGCGTTTGGCAGCATAACGAATTGCAGACTTAGAAATATCTAAACCATAAAACTCACAATGGGGTTTAACCACAGACTGCAACGTTTCAAATAACCGATGACTGTAATACCCTTCGCCACACCCTATATCGAGCACCTTAGTGGCATCTCCTCCAGCAAACTCTAGCGCTAACTGATTTACTTTGTCGCTTAACGGTTGATAAAAGCCTTGATTAAGAAACTCTCGTCTGGCAATCATCATTTCTTTGTTATCACCAGGATCTTTTGTTTTCTTTTTTTGTACAGGCAATAAATTAACGTAACCTTCTTTAGCACAATCAAATTGATGGCGCAGTTCACATTGCCAAGAATTTTGTTGTTGTACTAATGGCGCGCTACAAATAGGGCAAATATAAGACATGGGTGGGCTCTAGAGTTACTGAAAAGTTAAAGATCGTCATCACACAGCTTATTGACCATTTCCGACACGTCTTTAGGGGCTAAAAGTTCAAAACAATCCAATTTACGCTGTAATTGTTCATTATTATAAAATTGTTCATTAGACGAGCGGCCGAAGTTGGAACGCTCTAATGACTGATGATAGGTCCGTAACAACCATTGATGCTTATTTTGCAATAAATGATCGAGTTTTAGTAGCTCAGTTGAGACACCTGGGTGGATTTTGCCCGACTCGCCTCGGAGGTAATCACGTAATTCTCGTCGAACTTGCTCTAATTCACTGATATGAACCGCAAGCATGGTAGAAGGCTCATCATAATCAAACTTACGTCCTAATATCGCTTTAGCCATAACGAGAGCTTGAGGTTCACTCAAAATCCGTAAGTCATTCTCTAACGTCACTAGTTCAAAACGAGCTTCAGCAGCTACACTAAAGTGCACATCTTCATCAGCGTGAATATTAATCGTCACCCCATTTCTGAGTTGTTCAATACACACACGTGGAGCTACCCCCATTGAAGGATATAACTTAATTCCCTGCCCTACGAGCCTTGGCTGAGTAGGCGTTTCAATCATTGTTTGTGTATGTTCAAAAGCAAAAGTCAAAAAAGGTTGAATACGTAAAATGAGTGTCGTTTGTTTATGCTCAACTTGGCTAACCACAAACTCAACTAAAGGATTACTCATCGTTGAAAGTACTAATAAATCACTCACACTATCCGGTAAACGAAGTGTCAACGCAGTCGGTTGAGTTATTTCACTGACGCATGGTTGAGTAAATACATGATGATGCATACAATATTCCTTTACTACTTCACTAAATTGTAACCAGCAAATCCACATTAGTCACCAGTAAACAAGGTTATATTAGAAAAATCATATTGAAGGTTACCTCATTATCATTTTTTTATGCTGATAAATGTTAACATGGTTTTAATCGCGAAAAGGATCTTATACTTACTATGGCTAACGCAATTCAACCCACCTTATTCTGGCACGATTATATGACTAAACAACCTAAGTCATTAATTTAAAAAGCTTAAAAATAAAGCCAATTCACATTCTGTACACAGAGGTGTACACACATCAATTTGAATAGCATTTTTTGACTAAATCCATAGATGGTAAATTGATAGTACAAGTATGTGTTTATCCAGAGAGCGGGGTTATGTTGCAAGACAATCAATTTAGGACAATACCTATATCATCAAGGCAAAATGTGTTGTGGAAGAACTCCGTTTGAAATGGGTAACAGTCAGCTAGGACGAGATACATAGCAAATAACTACAATAAAAATAATCCCCCCTAAATCTCTATCTCAAAAAACGCCAAATCGGGTGCAGTTCCTAACACCCTGCCGTCTTGAACGTAGATGTGATCACCAATACTGCCAGAACCTATTACTCGTTGAGTATGGTTGCTGGCAGTGCTGGCGGTGACGGTGCCGTCTGTGTTGACTGCGTTAATCGTCATGATGGTACGCGGGGCGCTTAGGCTTTGTTGTAACTGCTTTAACATTACGATTCCTTATGCTGGCTTTGATACAACAGCTTATGCAACGTGACGAACGACGGTGATGGTTTGCTCTACATCGATGTCGCCTGTATCGCTAACCGATGCGTTGATCGTCACCGAATCGCAGGTACCTTTGAACACATCAACACCTTCACGAATACCAATCAACATACCAGGTGTTGCAGGTGGTAAGTCGGCCATAATCGGTAAGCTCATATTGATATTAAGCTTATTGCCCGTGTCGGCCAGTGCATTGGTGCCGGCTGTTCTTGCAGCTTGATTATCAACAATCAATTGGGCGCTGATGTCATCGGCGGCGATATTGCCTGCAGTGCCAGCACGTTTTACTTTTGCGCTAATGCCCTGCTGCTCACCCCGAAGCCAAACCACATTGCACTCGGTACCGATTTCTTTTGACTCACTGTAACTGGTGATCACTGCATCGTGCACGGTTAAGTCTGGTATTACACCATCCATTAACCACGGCACGGTTGGCCAACGTGGGACCACGGTTAATGCTTTGGTTTCGTCGTTCGATAACAACATGCAACCTAATTGGGTAACGGCTTCTTGTACGGCATCGATGGGCGATTTATTGCCAACACTGAACGCGCCTGCAGGTACGTTAAAATCAACGATGCCATTAAGCGCAATAGTCCAACCAGTAAATTGCAGCATGTCAGTGAGTAAACCCGCGAAGCTGCGTGATGTTGCATTGGTATAGCTAATCGGCAATACATATGGCGTGGCAAGTTCGGCGCTGCGGCTGCGGCCCGTTCCTCGGTACGTTTCATTGCCAAACACTTTGTTCACACTTGTTTGTTCTACCAAAACAAAAAACTCATAGCCGTTAATACCGACGTTAAGTAATTGGTTTTCAGCACGGCTGGCATCGATGCGACTTGAAAAATCGATACTCACCGAACTGGCCCACTGACCACGGCTGCGGCTAATACTGATATTACTGATCACAATCGGTACATCGTCAGACACACGCACACACGTAATGGTTGGCTGCATTAAATAATACCTGCGCAGTTGGGGTTCAATAGGAGTTTCAAAATCAAGGCTGGGTAAGCTTGGGTTAGCATCAACCAAACCACCACCATCGTCAAAGTAGCAATAGTTTGCTGAAGCGGTAAAACGCAGCTGCAATGGGCTAGGTGAATTGGCCCAAGGTTCGCTAAACCGAATCGTGACTTTGCCTGTAGGTGGCCGATATCGGGTTGAACAAATCCAACTGGCGGTATGCGGCCCCCAAGCAATGCTAGGTTGAGTTAGCCGAACATTGCCATAGCGGTAAGCCGTGGTGATATTGTTAACTAAGGCTGCACCATCACACCAATTGATAGTGGCTTGCAACGTATTAAGCCTTGGTGCTTCTTGCCAAACGACAGACATAATCGTGCTGTGTTGATTCGGAACAAGCCATGGCAATGTAACGCTTTGTTCAACACTAGGCGCGACAAACCATTGCCAGTTTATGGTTAACTCAGCTAACGTATTGCCAGCATAATGTATTGTGATTTCACATTGAGTTAGTGGTTTATTTTGCCATTGGATTGTTACGCAGTAATCAGTTGCAGATTGAGATAACACACCTAACTGAACTTGATTGCCGAGTGGTTTACTTGCACTTGTCAGTTGGTAATCATTGGCAGCGAGTAATGGGGGTTGCCAAGTCACACCCAAATCAATACCCAAAGACGGTGCACTGATTGGCGGCTCTGGTACCACCTCACCAACAAAACGAACAACAATGGGTGAAACTATACCAACCCACGGTTTATTAAATAATAGTTCAATCATTAATTAACGCACCATTTTTACATCATTAGCATTAATTAGTTGAGGTCGAACACTATCAATAAATTTACAGTCAAAAACACTATCATCATCCAATATCCCAACTATCAAATTATTACTTGAACCATATATTAAGGGGACTATTATTTGCACAACACCAGATTGTGAATTAAACATATGGTGGATAGGTGTTAGGTTACTTCTATCAATAACAACTATCCTTTCAGCAGCAACGTCAGCATCAACTTCGACCATAGCTTGCACCAGAACAGCGGGAACACCTTTAAATGCACTAAGTACCTTAGACATACCATTCCTCCAAATCTACCCACACGGTTGGTGCAAGATTTCCACGAATCGGTGTAAATTGCCTACCATCAATAAGTTCAACAAATGGTACTACGGAATTACTATAACCGTGGAATGATCCGTCATATACACCCGGTACAACACCACGAACCTTTGGGACTGTAACACTTCTACCACCGCTCGTATCTGCTACGTGTACTAATTTAGGGGTTAGTAAATTCGGTATACCAATTGTGGATGATGTACCAGACAAAGCTGTAGATGTTGCTATTGAGTAGCGCTGTGAAACATATTGACTCCGAGTATTATTTGATGAATCCGTTGGGTATAGATTATAATACCAAGTTGCCCCCCCCCCAACCAAACTACCTGCAAACGAACTTGCTGAATCTCCATTAGTGCTGTTTGCAGATATTAATGTAAATTGACCAGCATCATTGGGGGTAGCACAGTCCAAATCACCAACGAAAATGTTATTTTGATATAACATGGCCTGTGAGCCAAGTGCAAATGATGGGTCACCATAGTAGAAACAATGAATGAATAACCAAAATCCACGGGTTGTGGCGTGAATTTCCCAATTATTGGCATTGGCATTGTTGCTGTTGTCATTTTTATTTAAAGTGTATTGTCGATATCCTGTTGGGTTAACAAACGTGTCCATATCCAACATGTTAACCGCAGTGTTGATCCTTAAATACGAAAAAGGGTTACCAACACTTTGGGAGTAGACCTTAACATAGCCGCCTGAACCGTCAGCTGTTGAATTACGAAACGCAATCGCATTGTTAACAGCATCTTCAAATGCAACCACCCAACCAGCACCAGCTTTATCACCATAACCATCGACAAGGCATTTTCGTAATACCGCAATTACTTCCTGCGGTGTGGCACTTGATATTTGTGGCGCACCAGCATCATGGCTGTAGTATGACGTTACTGGTAAATTTCTCGTGTCGCCCATTCTTTAACCCCTTATGACTCGTTACCACGGAATGACAATACAGCCATGTCCGTTGTTATTTGGCTATGGCCCGCTTGCACGGTTCTAATTGGCATTACCGGTTTTGCGCTGGCCACAGTGGCAAAGCGAATGGCTTCACCAGGATTCCAACCGGCACCGAACGCGCCCGAGCGGATCACAAAGTACGGTTGATTGGTTAGCGAGTTAATCGGAGCAAAGTCGTTTACCGTATCACCCGTTGCAATTTGGCCAATACGTTTACCGACACAACGAAACGCTGTGGTAGAGGTAAACACCAGCACCCAATCTTCATTCACTGCTGCAGCGTTGGTGACTTCAATCGGGTAATCAACCGTATTCAAAGTACCTTGTGCAGCGGCACCGTCTAAGTCCCAGTTGTTAGCCCAGCTGGTCATGTCGCGCACTTTGCCGACTCGCGCTTGTAAGTCACCGAGTATTTGCACACTGGCCACACTTGAACCAATAGGATACTCACGCGACAACGCAGCTGAGATAGTGACTGTATTGGTGTTCACTGCAGTCACTAATGCCAACTCACTAATGGTGTCACTTAAGATAAACGGCGCAGTAAAGCCGCTAAAGTCACTGTTTAACGTAACCGTGCCAGCTACGCTATCAACGCTAAAGTGATCGCTGGTTGCGGTCCACAAACTGGCACCTGTGGCATCGCTAATATCAACAAAGTTACTGCCAGTGCGAATAGTAATAACCGTGCCATTACTTGGGCTAACGATGTTTTGATAGTCAGTATGCGACACGGCAATGGTGCCCCAAGCACGGTAAATATCGACAATACCTGCATTGGGGATCCGCAACGGGTTTAGGCCATAAATATCAGCAGGCGGTAGATTGCGCACCTGCTCGGTAATATCGTAGCGTAAGGTGCTTAACTTAACGTCTTGAGTAAACGACAACTGCACCAGGTTATTGACAATACTGCCGCTAATGCCTGTGCCTGTTACCGTGCCGTTACTGTCACAGCTGGCACTGATTAATACATCACCCACGGTAAACACCTGCACATAAAAGGTATCTAACAATGAATCGCTAGTATTGAGTACAAACGTGGCCACATTGGCTGATTCTGGCGCAATGACTAAGCCAACATACTCAAGAATAGAGATACCATTCTCAAGTGTGATGATGCCTGTTTGATAGTCCACAATGGCTGCACGTATTTCTTCTTGAACAACAAGCGACCCAACACTCGAAACAACTGTGATGTATAACGCGCCATCACGCTCGGTAAATTGATATGGCGTACTTTGGCGAGTCACTTTACCCGTTAACGTGTTGGGCACTAATTCGCGATCTACAGGGAATGCATCAGCATTGTCATAGTTTTGATACGACACACCCGAGATGTACTGCAACGACACTGGGGTATTGAGGTCAGGTTTACGCGATAACGTCACACTCACCGTGTCACTGCTGACCACCACAATGGCGTCGTCACTGCCGTATTGAATGCCGCCCGATGTGTAACTGGTGATTGGGGTGTAATCAACGGCAATATTGGCCCCTTGTAATACATCAACCAAGGCAAACTGATAGCTTTGTGCAGTTGTCGCATTCTGCGATACCGTTTTACGGACTATGTCACCGTCGCTAATGGCTTGGCCTGTTTTAACTTGTTCGCTTAATACCACTGGCAATAGATTTTGCTGCACCGCTTGCACGGCTAGATTCTTGTTGCTACTGGCAGCGGTTAACTTACTCACACCGTGAAACGTTAACGGGCTGGCTTCGTTGGTGAGTCGCAGTTTAGTGCAGTTAGATGTCGCGTTCACGGTGACGTTATAGTCAGGGGTCGCAAAATCGATTGGTGGATCAAATACAATATTGCCTTCACTGTTACCTGGTGCATTAGTATCGGTCACCATGGCGTAATGGGTTTTACGCGGCCAGTCGGCATCTTCAATACCTGCATACTCAACGGTAATGGCAATCACTTGGCCAACACGTAAACTAGTGGTTTTGCGATACTCTTTGCCGTCAAACATATACGTAGACTGTAAATACTCGCGGCTAAAACTGTTTTGATTGGGTAAGAAGCCTGGTGCGCCCGAACGGATTAATGACCCTGCGGTCACCGACGACTCTAAAATCTCTTTCATTTCGACCATGCGATCTTCATCGTCTAATGCATCCGCTTCAACTAACAACATCGACACGAGCGGATCACTCGGTGGCTGGCTAATAAACACATGCGCATCGAGCAAGGTGCCAGTGTCTATGGTGTCTAAAGCGGGATAACACTTAACAATGTCGAGTGACGATTGCGCGTGGTCAATGTCAGAAATGGCGGTAAATAATTCATTTAACTTACCAGACTGCACCGCATTACGAGTTCGTTGGCCGCCAGCATCGTCGCTGGTACCCAATAGCTCGGGTTTAAATATCTTTAAATCATTACGGGTAATGCTCATGGGCCACCTGTGTTTATCAATAAGCGAGAAAGAGTTACAGCGTTAAAAATCGTAATACCACATTTGTCAGCAACGGATACCCACCCAATTGGTCGTCAACATCGTCACCAGTGATCACGCTGTTTTGAGTGCTATCCCACATCACGTTAATGTCACTGCCGTCGTGGTTAATCGTAAACTCGGTTAATGTGGTGGCCGCGTGGGTTTGCAGTTGCTCAAACTCACTGCGGGGCATCCAACCGTTTTTACTACCAAGCTCTAACGCAATACCTGCAGGGATAATAGTTTGCTGAATATGCGGGGCACCGTTAAGTGCCCGCTTCATATTGGCAGCAACCCGTTGGGTGTTATTGCGGTTTAGCCAGTGCAATGGTTCGGTCAACACAATGGTGTCGATAGTGGTGTTAAACATAGCGCCTCTTTATATAGTGTTACTGCAAACGAGCGGCTAACCACCCACCGACTGCAAACGCTTAATCTCGGCCACAAGTTCATTCACAATACTGCGCTTGGTTTGTGCATCAAACGTGCGGTTACCCACTTGCAACTGCAGCACTACGGTGTCGCTACTATTCGCGGCGGCTGTTGTAATGGTTGGCTGGGTTTGGGTAGTCACATTGGTTTGCACAGCACTGGCGGTAGATTGCTGTTTGGTGGTAGCAGCGTCGCTAATGGCTTGCTTTTCACTAGCGTCTTGCTGGGCTTTGATTTCGGCGGTGCGATAAGCGTAAACCTTGTTTAGCGTTTTTTCGGCTTCTCTCAATTGGGTGATTAATGTCTTGTCGCCCGTTGATTCAGCTTGAGCTAACTGGGTTTTAATATCGGCTAGCTCTTGCTGATAACGGCGCTTTTCGATTTCATCCTGGCGGCCAAGGTAACCGTCAAGTTCGTCTTGCAACGTATCGAGGGTTGATTGGGCACTGTCACGTAATGAGTCCATGCTCGATTTAGCCGAATCAATGGCCGTGCGCAGCACACCCAAGTCTTGATCGTTCATCAAGTTCATTGAGTTAGCCGCACGTTCGGCACTATTGATTAAGCCAATGTTGCCACTTTCGGCAGCATCAAGGGCATCAACCATTTTTAACAGTTCAATGCGTTGGCCATAATAGGCCGCCTGCGCTTGCTTACCGGCTATCTCGGCTTTACGGGCAAAATTACTAATGCCAGTAAAATCGATTGATTTGGCTTGCACATCGAGCAGATCACCAATCTCACCACTTAGATTTTTGTAAATCTTAATGGTTTTCTCTAGTTCACTGCTTGAGTCAGTTAATAGCGTTTGGCCATACAGTATCGACTTAAAGTAAGCAACAGCACCCGTGCTAAGTTCAGCGACTTCAGCTGTAACACTTTTTAAATAGTCGGTGAAGAACTTGGCAACACTGGCTAATGTAGATCCGGCTTGTTGCGCACTTTTAACCACCACCCCCATGGTGTTTTCCATGGTAGTGCCAATGCCTTCGTTCGCATTTTTAACTTGTTTATCTGTCTCTTCGCTGTCATTGCCTAAGCCAACTTGCACATTTCTCAAGCGACTATATTGTTCTATTAGTGAATCAATATTATCGCTTAAACCAAGGTTAGCGGCTTTTATCCGAATGCTCGACTCGACTTGTTTATCACCTGCAGCAGCGGCTTTTATCGATGCTTCTGCGTATTTTAAAAATGCCTGGTTTAGTTCGTTGGTCGATGCAACACCATCTTTGGCACCCTGTTTAACTTCTTCATAGGTGGATTTAGCTGCCGCAGCTTGTTCGCGCAATACCGAAACGGTAGTAATACCCGCCTTAGACATAGCCAATTCAAACTCTTTGATTTTGGCGGTCTGTTCGTCGGTAGCATCACCTTGAGTTTGCTGGGCGTCAGCCACTTTATTAGCTGCATCTGCCTGCACTTTAGCGCTTTTAGTTGCTGCATCACCCGCAGCCTTGTAAGCGCTTGATGCTGATTGCTCAACCTCCCCCGTTATCTGTTTCCAAGCAGCATTAATGTCTTTGCTGTCTTGCTCAATTTGTTGCTTGTAGCCATTAGAAATAGCCTTTACAGCCTCCGAGACTTGACGGATAGAAGCGCCAAGTTCATCACCACCAAGCGCCTCAATCATATAGGCATAAGCATCAATAATTTTGGCAAATGATGCGGTAGCTACAAGCGCAATAGCAGATAGCCCAGCCGTAATACCGTTCCACACTAAGCGTAACGATCCGCTAATCACATTTAATGCCCGAGCAAATGCGGCGATGTTCTCAAGTGTGGCGGTAATGCTGGCGCCACCATCGCGGATCATGGTGGTAAAAAAGTCGCTAATGTCTTGCGCGGCCTGTTTTATTTGGCCGTTTTTATTCAGTTCATCAAACTTATCATTTAACGATTGGATAAAATCAACCGCTACCTGGTAAGCACCAGAATCAGCAATAATGGTTTTAAACTCGGTCCACTTATTGGACATCAAGTTAACCTGGCCACTTAAGCGCTCGAGGCTTTTTGATGCTTGCCCATTAGCTTGATTACCCATTTCGGCAAACAGCTGCTGCATAACATCGCGGCCAAGCTGCCCCGCTTCACTCATTTTTTGCAGTTGAACTGCATTTTTACCAGTGACCTTTTCAAGCAAGTCCCAAACAGGTATACCCCGTTCAACTAACTGCAGTATTTCTTCACCCTGCAGTTTTTGTTTCGCCCATGCTTGGCCAACACCAAGAATAATGCCCTCAAGCTTTTCTTGGCTTCCACCCAACTTAGCATTGTAATCGACCATGGCTTGCAAGCTGCCATTCATAGGGTCGATGCCAAATGTTTTCAATGAGGCAAAGGCTTGTTTGGCAGTATCTAACCTTGTGCCGGTATTATTGGCAAAGTCTTTAATCCATGCAGTAGCTTGCTCACCACTGGCAATACTGCCCATCATGGCGCTCATTTGCACACCAAAGGCTTTTGCTTCATCCCCTGCGGTGAGGATCGACTTTAGACTTTCCCATAACTTATCGACACCAATGTAGGCTCCGGCCATGGCAACCAATGAGACAGTTGCACTTTTAATGCTGCCACCAAAATCACCGGCTTGTTTTTTCGATTCTGTTAATAACTTATTGTGGCGTTCAAGCTTGTTATTAACACCGCTTAACGCTGTCTCAGCGGCGACTTGTTGCTGCTTTAAATCTTTACAGGCATCTGCCAGCTTATCCGTACTGATGCCAGCATTTTTTAAACTCGCGGTATTTTTGTCTAACTCGGTTTTATTCTTATTAATGCTGCTCGCTAGCTGGTTTACCTCGGTGCGAGCGGTTTTAACCTTTAATGTGTAATCAGCTTTATTTCGACTAGCAGCTTCGGTGGCGGTGCTAACCTCAAGCAGATCTCGGCGCTGGTTATCTAATGCTGTGGCAAGTTCGGTGGCAGCATTTTTAGCGCTGGTTTGTTCATTGGTTAATTTTTGTAAATCGGTACTGGCTTTGGTTAATGCGGTAGCTTGTTCTTTGCTGGCCGTGGCACCTTGTTGTTGCTCGGTACTGAGCTTTGCGACTTCAACCCGGGCTTGTTGTAGCTCGGTTTCATATTTAACTAATGCGGCTTGAGCTTGATTGTATTCTTGTTCAAGTTGATTGGTTGAACCTTCTGCCGCTTTTTGCGCTGCCTCAAGTTGCTTTAATTCTTTAACTGCTGCCTTTTGTTCAGTGACTAACTTGTCGAGTGCAACCGAGTTATCTTTATAGGCACGTTCGCCTTTACTGATTGATGCCGTTAAACCATCAATTGAATTGGCGGCCGCTTGTAAATCTTCTAACTCTTTTAAACGGGCATTAAGGATTTCGCTTTGTGATGCTAATTCAGCAACAGCCTTTTCAGACTTCTTGGCTTCGCTGGAAAATAAATCTTTGCCCTGAATGATCAGGTTAATGACTTGGTCTTTAAAGCTCATGGGCTTTCCTTATAACAAATTGCAGACATAAAAAAAGCCTGAGCAATTCAGGCTTTTAATCAATAATGTGGGGAGAAAGTTAACCATTAAGCATACTCCCCGAAAGCTTGGCCAAGCCTTTCATTGTGATGCGTACTTGGGTAGACACTTTGCATAGGCCGCTGCTGTGTTCAACTTCGGTAACTTTATGCTCAACTAATGCTTGTTGTATTTTGTCTTGGTAACCTAGCCAGCTAGAGCCTTGGCGGCGGTAAATCCACTTTTTACATTGCAGCAATAAAAACAAATCTTTAGGGCGTACTTGTAATTGTTTAGCCGCATCGGTAATACACAAGCTGCCATCAGCTGTGGCCAGACGGTCTAGCGCATCGGCTTTGGGCTGAGTGACTTTTAACTGATCTTCAAGCCCAATCACCTTTTCCGAATACCCTAACAACAAACCGCGCATTACCGCTGGGTCGCGCAAGGCTTCCATTGGGTCAATATGGGGTTGGCGTTGATTAAGGCGATCTCTCATATCAAAAAACGCTTTCACTAAATTCTTTTTAAACACCTTTACCACACCAATGTTGCGCATAAAGCTAATTAACAATGTGGCTTGCTGCTCGTTGAGGATGGCAACTTCACGATTTTGACAGCCGCCAGCGGTGTCAAAGGGTAGCATTTCAAATGCGACCCTTCCAAACTCCTGTAAATCATCAAAATTTTTGCGAATTAATTGAATCACTGTTTTATGGGTATTACCCACACCCTCAGCAATGGCTAGCGATGTGGTAACAGGCACTCCGCTTTGGCAGGTTACAATGTTAGCTGCTAATTCTGGTTGCATTTTTTTTGTACTATTTGCTATAATCTGCATGGTAAATCCTTTGGTTATTTACGATTTGTGTTAATGCTTAAGCCTCGACTGTCTTCGCAGTTGGGGCTTTGTTTTATGTCCTTTCCTGTTATCCCTTTTTTATACTCCCCTTTAGGCAACATAAAGCCGTGAGCGATTTGTAGGGAGGCAAGCTCGATTACGTTAAGTTATTGATGATTAAAAAAGCCCACTACATAGTTAGTGGGCTTGTTGTTTCAACTACGCTGCACTTCGCACAAAGAACTTAGACTTACCCGCGGCAACAATGCTGCTGTCGGCAAGAACGCCGCCTTCGATGTCGAATGAACCGAAGTCGTCACCGATTAAATCTAGGCCTGATGTTGGGCTAGGCTTCCAGCGGTAGAACTTAAGCGTGTAAGGTTTTCCCGTGGCATCGTTGACACCATCAACAATCACTTTGACCTCAGCGCCTGACTCAACCAGTGCTTGCAAAGCGTTACCCGCTTTACTGGTGTAACTGACTTTTAACGATTCTGCTGCAGTAATAGCACCAGTGCTTAATGCACGAATACCACCGGCACTAACAACATAATCAACATCAACATCGTAAGTAGTTGAACCTGCCGCATTAGTGACAACTGGCGGGATAGTGGTATCAATCATTTTGGCGGTGTCGGCTAAACCATCTAATATGGCAGTAATCACTTCGTCGGTGACAGCACCGGCGGTTAATACTTCAACTTTACCGCGCAAGCCCAATGCTAAGTTGGCGTTACTAAAATCGTTTAATGTCATCGATAGCTTTACCGATTTCACTTTAGTGATTTCAGCGGCATTACCGCCACCGCCACGATAGTTAGGCTGCTCTTTGGTTTCTTGCTCGATGTCGATTTTTACGCCACTGGCGTTACCAACATCGCGGCCATTGACATACACAATGCCTGAGCCGATGTAACTTTCGGTTACGATTTCGCTCATAATTTATCTCCAAATGTAACTAAATGAACAAGGGTTAAGGTAATGACCGCCAGACCATGTTTTTCATGGGCTTCGGGCATAATGTATTTGCAGGGTTCAGCTTCTTTAAAGCTGATAGCACTAGCCAACCACGAGGGTTTTTCAGTGTTACGCTCGTCTTTAAAAAAGGCGGTGCGAATGTCTCGAACTAAGTTGATTAGCTCGGCGGTGGGTTCAGTTGATTTGCTTAAATTGATACCGGCTACCACTTGTAAGGCAATTTCATCACGGTATTTATCTAGTCCGTTTTTAGCACCGAACAAATCGGTGTAAGGCTGCAAAAAAATAAACTGTTGTTCTTTTGCCAGCCCTTGGGCATAAAACCCTTCGCGCACAGTTGCACCGTCAACCAATTTGAGTCGGTCTAAAATAGTTTGGATCATGGGTACCTCGATGCCTGGTAAAAGACTACTTAGCGTATTGGCCATATTTTTTACGCAGATGGGCAATAATGGGTGGTTCTAAATCATCACGCATAAAGCCAAAGCTGCCTGCCACTGAAGGGCCGTATAACGCTTTTTGTCCGTTAAGTTCACGCCAAGAGTTATCACCCTTTTTGCGACTAAACATAAGTTGATTACCGTTGCGGCCAATGACAGTAAACGCACCACTAAACCACACCGGCTTATTGCGAATAACGTTTATGCTAAAGCCACCGGCGACCCTTGCCGCCCGCTTACCCACTTTATAACGTGGGCTGGCAAAACGGGTTAAGGTGCTGGGGCGCATCCTTGCGCTAATGTAAGACCTAAGGGTTTTGGGGTTAATGCTGACACTGAAATGCTGCTCCACATACGACTTCGACTTAAAGCCGTACTTTGTGAATATTTCATCTACAGCTAGCTGGTTACCAAACTTGGCTGCATCATCTATTGCCTTTTCAATGGCTGGCGACTGCGCATCACGCATGCGTTTAAGCTCGCGATTTACTGCGTCAAAGCCTGTCATTGTTAACGCCATGATGTCGCCTTAAAGTTGAATATAAATATAAGTCACACATACCGAGTCGGTGCTAACCCGTTGTGTTAACCGGCACTCTGCACCGTTAATGGTGAATACATCACCGGAATTAACATCACCCTCGGTGAGTAAAAACTCAGCACGCATGATTAACTCGGGCACATACTCATTAGACGATGCGGCAATTTCGCTGCCGTTATCATCTAACGAAACCAAACGGTTATAAGGTGTTGCCCCATCCATTGGGGCAAACTCGCACGGGTCTGCCAAACGCTGAAACACCCGCACTATTTTGGCATTTACTCTGTCAGCAAATACCGATGCCAAGCTAGGCATTAACTTTTACCCAAACGCTATCACTCGGGTTAGCCGCATCAGCCCATGCTTTGCCGGCTAAGGTATTGCCAGATGCAACACTAGTGATCATGCCATCAGCCTTGATATACACCTGTCCACCTTGGGTAATGTCATCGGCGGTCACTTTTGGCAACTCGTATACGCCTTCTGTTGCACCGACGCCCGCTTCACCAATAGCAACATTGCCAAGCGACACGGCAACCACTTTACCTACTAATACTGGGTCACCACTAGCAACTGCTGCCGTGGCGATAAAGTCGATGGTAGTGCCATCTGCTACACAATTTTTCATAAGGTTTTTTCCCAATTACGTTAAAAATTTGCCATTAAAAAGGCCGCTGACTCAATCGAGTTAGCGGCCGCTTTTGTTTCGAAATGCATGTGAGTTACACACCCGTTGATTTAACCAATCCACGGTGATCAAGTGGTGATACACCGGCATCAATACGCACTTTGGTTGCAACACCATCAACGGTGAAACCTTGTTGCTGCTCAATATATGGCGTGTCGATACCATCAAGGTAAGCCACTTCAATGGTGTCTTCACCTTGAGCGGCTGATAAATACCACTCTTTATCGCTTTTCGCTTTTAAACGTGGCTCTGATAACACTTCAACAAAGTCGCGGATTGGGTTAGCAATACCTGAGTTTGCATCAGTGCCTTTAACCGACGTTGACTGAATGATTTGCAGCACTGCACGCTTAAGGTTAGGTGGTACCAATGCAAATGCTGGCATGATGTTTAATGGTGATTCGCCAATCATTTGCGATTCCATTAATTCAGCAGCAATACTGAATGCTTCAACGCTTGGCGCACCCGATGCTAAGTTACCGTGATCGGCATGGAACAAAGCTTTGCCGTCGTTCATTTTGGCGTTTTTGGTTAACACAGCCCAAAACAAATCACCAATAGTGCGCTTAGCGGCTTTACCCATTTTCATCGGTACGCCCATTAACATGTCCATGTCATCGTTGATAACCGTTTGGCGTGTTAACGTGAAAATACCGCCGTAGGTTGCTAAGGCAATTTTTTCAGCGTGGTCGCCAACAGTGATGTACTTGTACTCTGCTCCGTCCTTCACTTCTGGTAAGCTTTTAAACTCACCCATGCCAACACGATGCGCGACTTTAAAGTCACTTAACTGACCTTTTTTAGCGATACGTTCAAAGGTTTCAGCAGCTTCAGCCCAACCTTTTAATACTGACTTATTGGCCACATCTAACATGATGTTACCGAAATCAGATGAGGTATGAGTAAACGCTAACCCCACCATTTGCATCACGTTCATACCGGCACAACCAATACCGCGATCGGCTAACGATGCACGAGCAAGTTCACGTAAGTTATAGCTACCATAGCCATTGTCTTTTTGTGCCGCTTCATGGCCTGCTCGTGCCATTAATTGTGCACGAATTGAGTCACCAACAATGTTACCGTTGCTGGCATGAATAATGACACTTTTAGGCTGTACAGCGCATGGCGTGACACCTTCGCCAAGCTTAGCCAAGATAAGGTCTTTCGACTTTTCGGCATTGATGTTGGCATCAGAAATACAGCTGTTTTTAAGTTCAGCTAATTGCGGGAACGTAGCGAACGCGGCATTAATACCGCTAATACGTTCTGCATTAAAGGTAATGGCAGCAGCTTGAATATCAGCTTGCGACGGTGCAACTGGTGCAGGTACCGAAGCTACTGGGGCTGGTGTATTAATGGCTGCTGGCGCAGTTGTGGTGGTAGCACCGATATTGCCCTGTTGTGCTAGCAGGGTTTGTAATGCTTTAGGCATATTATTAAAGTCCTTCAGTCGTTTAAAATTAATTGATGCAGCCATTTGCATCGGTTCTATCACTTCATCTGCTAGCCCAAGATCAACCGCTTCTTGTGCAGACAACCAAGTGTCTTCTTTAAAAAATTGTCCTAGCTGTTCATCACTTAACTTGCCGCCGGCTTTATCTTGATAAGCCTTGCCCATGCTTGAGCGCCACTTATCGAGCAAGTCTGCGTATTCACGTAAATCATCAGCGGTACCAACTGCACCGCCCCAATTACTGTGGATCATCAAAAAGGCATTGGACGGCATAATCACGGTGTCGAATGCCATGCAAATAACACTGGCCATAGAAGCAGCAACCGACTCAATACAAATCGACTTTTGGCAAGGCCAACGCGCAAGAATGTTATAAATGGCCATGCCGTCCATCACATCGCCGCCACCCGATTGAATGTAAGCGTTAATCTGCGATACTTTGCCCATAGCGCGTAGGTCAGTGGCGATTTGTTTGGCGGTAAAATCCCAGCCAACATCGCCATATAAAATCAACTCGACCACGCCATTGGCAGCACCTTTCATGCTGTAGATACCGCGTTTTTCTTTACTCTCGGTCAAGCTCGCTGATGCGCTTGGCATTAGCATCATGGCGGCCACGGCTAGACTTAGTTTGGTCTTTTTCACTTGGGGTTTCTCCGTTTTGTGGCTCTGGGTCGTTACCCGTAACCATGTCGTTTTCGCGGTTAAACTTCAGCTCACGTTGACGTTGGCGTTTAACTTCGCTTGGGTTACGGCCACGAGCTCGCGCCCAGTCAGCCTCGGTTGCGGCATTACCGGCTATCATCATTTCCCAACCTTGGGATTCTTTGCGGGGGTCAATCCATGGCATGGTGGGGCCGTAATACACAGCATCAAACAAGGTGCGGGTGTCTAGGTCTGGCGGCAGGGTTATAGGGTCTTGCTTGTTCATTAACTCCATTTCCAACCAGTTACGAAACGCAGGCCGCGCCCAACCGGCACAAAACCATTGCTGCATAATGCGGTTCGACTCGTCTTGCTCAACCAGCTCTTGGCGTTGGCTTGAGTAACTGCCTTGATAGTCACGCGCAATACTTGAGTAACTGCCACGGGTCCCCGCGGCACAGGCTTTTAACTGACCATTACGAAAATCGACTAAATGCACGTTGGGGCGATTGGACTCAATCATGCCGACGTCTTCACCAACAGCGAGATCATCAAAGGTCATGCCTGGTGCAATGTTTATTTCACGGTCAGCTTTGGCATCACCATCTAGGCCAAACATACTGGCGTCACCACGTTTGATGTAAAACGCTAAAGCGGCAGCAATACGCGCAGCTACCCGTTCAGATTCTTCATAGTCTTTAATGTCGCCAAGGCGGGTTAAAATGCCGTGAAAAATGCTGATACCGCGCAGCTGGTGCAAACGCTTAAACATGCCAAGGTGCAGCATGTTACTGGCGGGTACGGCTTTAGTTTTGTAGCGAAAGCCAATTTGGTCAGACGGGTGATCAAACAACACATGGTAATTAACCACCTGCCCCCAACCATTAACCTCTAACCCTTGGCGAACGCGGGTTGATACATCGTTAAGTTCAAACGGTATATAATCAGGCTCTAACGCTTCAATACTGTATTGCGTGCCTTGCGGGTTTGGGTGACCAAACTTAGCCACCTTGCCACGCACTTGATGGCCGAATACTTCACCGTCGCGCAATGCGGTACGTAACACTAAGCGTTCAAGCTCTGGCCGAGTGTAGCGCCCTGTTACATCAGGCTTTAATGACCATGCAGCAAAACGGCGTTGAATATCATTGGCCAAATCATCCAGTATTTCACCACTAATACTGCGGGGTTGTGGCTCAACCACAATGCCTTGGGCACCAATCACCCGTTCTTCCATGCGGTCTAAAATACCAATACTGAGGTCGTGGTTTTCATCTAACCATCGCGCCTGCTCCCGCAAGCTTTTACCTGCTGCAAATACCGCTTGGTTGGCACCGCGCCCCTCTTTATTGGCTTTGTGAGTTCGGCTTGGGCTGGCAGCTTCGTAACCTTTAAGGTTGCGATAACTCATTGCGGCCGCTTGTCGTTTTAGCGCCCAGCCAGGGGATAAATACGATAGTGCATCGTTAATAATGCTCATATTGATTCCTAGTTAAATCGGGCGAGTGTGGTACCCCGTGGACGGGTGTACATGCTTAAGGTGCGCTGCCACTCCATGCGGCCTTTGCGAATTTGTTCCAGGTCTTCTGTACTCATCATCTTGCCGTTGATGCTGACGGACTTACCCGCTAGTACCTCTTTTTCGGCTTCGATATACAGCGCGACCATGTCTGTAGCAGTTTGCTTTGACATTACAGCCAGCCTCCTGATTTAACCGAACCACCATTTAGCCAGTTATTGGCTTGGCTCTTTTTCGGTTTTTTAGGTTTGGGGGATTCATCGGTTGATGCTTCGTTTTGAGTGTCGGTGGTTATCACTTTACTGAGCGAGTCGAGATTAATACCAAAGCGATCAATGGCGATATACAGCGCAGCCAAGGCATACACAAAACAGTCGAGCGCTTCGTTACGTCTGCCGCCAGCTTCCCAGCGATAAACAATGCGACCGTCGCGGCGTGTCGGTAATTTTCGTTCAGACGTTAACTGCTGCAGTTCGGTGTCATCACAAATGCTGTCGTTCAGTGGCAAATGGATTGCACCAGGTGTACGCGTATCAACACTGGGTTGAGTGCGCATCATAGCCATGATCAACTCTTTGGCGTTGTCGGTACCCACCTCGGTTAAATACACACCTTTGTTACATCGCTTACGCGGGAAATTGGCAATCGGCTTGCCGTACATATTGGCGCCCTTAATGGGTACCACGCGGAACAAACCCAGCTTTTTACTCATTGAGTAAACGGTATCGGAGTAGTGACCGCCCGAATCCCAACACGTTGTGCCAATGCTCAACACAATGCCGTCGTTACGCGGGTAACTTTGGTTTAAGCGCAGCGCGACTTTATCGAGTAACACTTGGCTGGCTGGGTCGCCATACAAAATAAACCTATCGATTAAGGCGCACTCTTTACCTGCGCCCCACCCCCAAACACGGCCTTCGTAGCGGTCGTCTTGGGTATCAACACCCGCGGTGACATACACAACCCAATCGGGCATTTTGCCGTTGGGGTACATTTCACGCCTGCGGCCTAAGTCTTCCCACTCAATGCGTTCACCGTTATCGTTGTCCCACGGCTGGCCCAATTTAGTGTTAACAAAGGTTTGTAGCTTTTCTTTGTCGCCTTTGGCTTTGTAAAACTCAGTGACTAGCTTGGCCCAACTGTTAAGCGTGTTATAGGCCGACCAAATGTAAATCGAGATATTTTCGGGCGTTAAAAAGTCGTCGCCGTCTTTGTCAAAAAACGAAATAAAGTCTGAGGTGTACACACCCGTTTTATCGCATATCCATAACGCGTTTGGGTGTTCTTCCATGTCGTGCAGTTGATTGTTTTCAATGCAGCAACCGCAGTGCTCGCACACGTAATAGGCGGTTTTGGGGTCGCTACCTTGCCACTTAATGCCAAAGGGTTCAGTTTTACCGCCCCACTTTAAATGCTGCAATTCATCACAATGTGGGCAAGGCAAGTTGAATCTAAATTGGTACTGGCTTTCGCTACAGGCCTTTTCAATTTGGCAGGTACCTAATACTTTAGGCGTTGAACCCCGTATCGATTTAGGAAACAACGACAGTTCAACACGGGTGTCACCTAACGATGTGGCATTACCTTCGTGTTCGATTGACTCATCAAAACCGGCTAACTCATCGTAAATAACATCATCGGTTGATATTTCACGGTAGTTAGCCGCGGCGGTACCACCCCGCACCATTAAGGTTTTACCATTGGTAAAAATTTTATCTTCTAAGGTACTGTCTTTATGTTTGCGGCCAATCCACGGCGCTAAGGCTTTCCAAATCGGCATGTCACGTATGGCGGTTTCAACGTGTTTTTTCATAAACGTTTTGGCGGCACCGTCACGCGGCTGGTATATCAACACGTTACGTTTTTTGTGTTCTATCTTGTAACCCGCATTGGCCATCAGCATTTTGGTGTAACCCACACGCGCTGATTTCATAATATTCAGCGTGGTAATTTGGTCGTTACCCATGGCATTCAATATGCCGATTTGAAACGGTAGGCTTTCCCATTTACCTTCGGTGTATGACGACTCCGACGACATATAAAAATGCGTGTCGGCGTATTCACTACAGGTCAACATTGGTGGACGATAAAACGATTTAAGGCCAGCAGCGACAGCAGCTTTCAAATTGTTAATCTGTGCTTCTGATATATTCATCTAATAAATCCTCAATGCCGTTGGCCAGTTCAGCGGCGGTGTTTTGGCTTTTAATCACTTCGGCGCGAATAGCGTCTATGGTGCGTTCGGGCATGTCGGGGAATTTACGTTTTACACGAATGTGTATTTGGTCCAACACCGGTGATATTTGCGCGGCTATTCGGCTAAGCACAAACGAGCAAAAGGTCACCTCGACCACTTCTTTGCCGTCTTTTTCGTTTTTAAGCTCTTGGCCGTAGGCTTGCGCTTTGATTAAGCGGTAACGCTCAAACTCGATATTGGGCTTGTCGTTATCTTCGGGCGTTGGATTGCTTACATGTTTTTTACGCTCATTAGCCACCCGATTACCCACCACGTCGCTCATGGTGTACAAACACTCACGGCCTTTTTTACTGGTGATCGGCACATCCCATTTATCGAACGCTTGGGTACTAATACCCAAACTTTTGCACAGGTCGGTTTTGTTCAGTAGCACTGGCTCGGCGTCGGGTGTTTGAATACGTGCCATTAGCTAGTCCTTGTGAATATCGTCTAACACATGGCTGCATCGCTCTTGTTCAATATGCTGCAATTGTTTAAGCAACACCTGCTCTTGCAGCGCTTGTATTCTGGCTTCACGCTCACTTTTTAATGTCGCACGCTGGCGCTGGCGGTCTTTATAAAACCAGTTAATAAACGCGGTAAACACAGCACACAACACGCCGACTACAACACCAATATCCATATCGTTCACATAACTGCCAGCTGCGGTAAAAAACGAAGCAATGTAAGACAATAACGAGGTGAGTTTTGCACTTAGGTCAGTCGTTATGCTCATATTGTTGCCGCCATTGTTGTAGGCGCAGCATGTTTGCATTACAGCTTGCTAGCGCATTGGTTTGAGTAAGGGAATGATTCAGTAAATCAAGATTTGAGAACCCGATAAAACGTGGGTTATCACAAAGTTCAAGCCAATCAGGGGGCGGTAACACATAAACCGTTTTGGTCTGTGTCACCACTTTGACAATCGGTTTGCTTGAGCAGCTGCACAGCATCACTAGGCAAATCAGTATTAGCCCAAGTTTTAGTTGGCTCATGGTTTGATGTCCTTAACTGATTAGCACGTTCTAATTTGTGGTCTAACGTCAATTGGAGATCGGCTACTTGCTTGCGGTGCGAGGTGTTTAGCTCGGTGATAATGCGATAATCACGTTCAAGCGTGTTAATCCGTTCATCTTTGTTAGCGTTGCTGCTCAGTAACGCATCCACGCTAACTTGCGATTGCAACAAGTCATGGCTTAATGTGCCGTTTTTAGCTTTGAGTGAGGTAATGCCTAAGGCCCCAACGACAATCACCGTCGCCATAACCAGCACTGCACATAACAACACTGTGGTTTTAAAATCATTAAACATTACAGATCCCTTAAACAAAAACGCCGCTCATTTGAGCGGCGTTTAATTAAGCCTGGTAACTTTTTACGTTTGGCATAAATCCACCTCGGCAACTCGTTACATGCGCCAACGCGGTCACCTGCCCACAACTTTTTACGCAGCGTAGAAGCCCCAAAAGCCTCGGCCCCTACGTTGTAAATAAAACTCAGGTAAGCAATGTGTTCACCCTCGCTTAATGGCGGGGTGAGTTTAACCAATTCACGGTCAAAGGTGTTAAGGCTAGTAGCCAGCATGTCTAGGCACTGTTCGTTAGTGAACACCATGCCCTGTTTTATGTTATGGCCGGTTTGGCCAAAGCAGGCAGTTTCAATACCCGCAGGGTCAACATAGGTACGTAATACTTCACCTTCACCCGTAGCAACCAACACGCCGCCAGTAAGAATGGCACCAGTAAACCCCAGCGCCATAAGCCTTGTTTTAATATTCATGCTGCACCTGGTAAATATGAGCAAAAAAAAGGGCTCCAATACAGGAGCCCAATGGCGATGATGTAACGAGAGTATGCAAAGAGGAGCAAAAAGGAACTAGAGAGGAAGCAAAGCCAGTTACGCAGTGGTATCAAGCTTATATAAACTGTAGCGGTTTTTAGGGGGGAAAATACGCCATATGTGGCGTCTTTTACGCCACATATGGCGTTGAGGTGTTTGAGTTTTCGTGATATGTAAAACCGATAATTTCTAGATTTAATTTAAAAATTATCGGTTAAGTGATTTACTGCAAATCGAAATGGTGCGCTAGGCTTTAACACGCTGAATCACATTGTGCGAACTATAGTGGGTTGAGATTAACGCCGCGTTAAGCAGACTAAAATTATTGGTTATAATATGGAGCGAAGCGGAACCTAACCAACTGTTTTAGTCAGTTTAAACGCCTCGTTAGCAATCTGCTTCCAATGGTTCTGCAAAACTAAATGTGCCTTTTAGATGCAACGATTTTGCTAGCTCGATTTTACAATTACTTTCAAAATAATATCCCTCTTCATCCCATGCCTCTATCATAAAAAAATAATCGTGAGATTGAAAGCCTTCATTAAAGCTAAGAAGGATTGTTTGAATATATACAGCGCTTGCTCTACATGCGTGAAACAGTAAATTTAGTAGGTTTTTATTTTTATCTTCTCGTCCACAATACTCAGGATTATCTACTATAGGAAAAACTCCGTGAGCTATATGATTTCTTAGGCACCTAATTAAATGCAACCCTGCACTGATATCATTTTTATTTACTCCACCAATGCCGTTTACAGTTAACGAAAAGTCTTTAGTGTATCTTTCAAAGGTTATTTCGAGATTACTCATTATATGGAAAAAGTTTTCAGGCAAATGTTCCTTAGGAATGAGATCAATAACGACAGTAGCTCTCATACTTGGTTCTCTAAGCCTTTTCTTTTTAGGCATATTAATTACAGAATCTAAAGAATGATATTCCTTATCTATAAAGCGATATGCTTCTTCCATTGCATTTGTAACATACATAAAACGAGTTAATGCAGTGGAATATTCCGTAAAATGTTCTTCATCTGAAGCCTCTTCATCAATATCTGAAGGACAATACATCTCAGACATGACATTTCGGTATCGCCACCAGTCCATATGAACTTTTTTTAAATGAGAGGCAAGTTTTAGCCAGTCACCAATAACTGATGTTTTAACAATTCGAGTTGAGCCATGTTGAGTAAATTCAACTGAATTACCTAAATACCTGCAAAGCTCTGAAAGCTCAAAAAGGTGCGCTTTTAAAGGTTTATTTTTAATGCAAGTTGGACACTTAGTCATTCAATACTCCGTATCGATAATATTGCTAACACCGCACTAAGCGGACAAAATAGTTGGATTTAACCGCGAAGCGATGGCCCACTGTTATTTTTCGCTTAAACAACTTGTTGAACGAAGCCGCTCTGCGGCAGAAAAGATAAAAGCCCATCTTTCTCACCATCATAAATACTTACTAGACCCTGCCTACCTTGGCATTACCTAGGAGTATCACCATGGAAACTCATGAAC